>NZ_JBYCLA010000218.1:0-1655 GCF_057473665.1 Mycobacterium sp. TH-M25 | reverse complement strand
AAGCCGGCACGTCGCGGCGCTTCGCGAGCGCCACCAGGAAATCACTGATCGCCGACCTGCGCCGGATCCTCATGCCCCAATATGTCGCTCGAGCCCGCGAAATCGCCACCCTGATGACCAAACCGACGGCCAGCATTACCCGCACCGCTGATCTACTGGAACAAAGTGCCCGCCTCGGCGTCTGACATGGCCGGTGGTCCCCAAAATACAAAGAAGCAACGGGGCTAGTCGATCACACCGGTCAGGTCAAACTGCCCAAGCGTGTGCGCCACCAGCTCACGCAATAGGGGCTTGGAGTTCTCCACGCCAGGCTGATAGGCAACGATGCTGATCGACATCTTGCCGGTGATGCGTCCAGCCACCAGAGTGAGAAGGCCACGTCTTTTCTCCAGGAGCTGTCGCGTTACATGTCGGTCTACCCCTCGTAGCATGACGTAGTCAGCGTCGGTCCCATCAACACGACCGACGGCAGGATCGAGGTCTCCAAGAAACGAGCAGGCCACCGGGAGATCAGCGGTTAACAGTGCATCGGCGGCTCGTCTCACCACTCTCTTCGGGATAAACGGGGTCAGTGGAAGGATCTGCAGCGCCGGATCGGGCACTTCCCGCGCCATCTTCAGTCCCTGCCTGATGGCGACACGGACATCGGACAAGTCTGTCGTGACCTGCATTGGGTCAACGCTGGCGTGGGCAAGAATTGCTGCGTTCGCACGCGTATCGTCCGGGATCCGGTCGCTCATAGGGAAGTACAACGTGACGGCGCGGTCGTCGGCGCATCGCCCCATACGTTCGGCGAGTTTCGCAGCGAACCCGGCAAGCAACGAGTTGCTAGTTCCAGCAAGGGTTTTGGCTCGGTCATCCCAGTCTTCAAGATCGACGTAGACAGTGATCGCCGGAACGACAAAGTTGCGATCGGCGCCCGCTGCTGAGATCAATGTGGTTCGCGATTCTCGTGATTGACCGAAATCACGTCGGCGGGCGTATACCAGTTTGGCCGCTGCGACAAGGGTTCGAGCGACCTCAGGCACACCCCGGGCGGTCTCGCGGAGATCGGAAGCCGCAGCGCGAAGTCGAGTCCGCGAATTTGGCGGTGGGTAGCCAAAATCGCGTACATTGCCCTTGACGGCATCGATGACAGTGGCAAAACCCCCGAAACCGTCCGCCAGACAGTGCGAAATCACCAGGCTGACCGCATTCGAACCGTCGGTAAGCGGCAGGACTCCGATATGCCAGCCGGGCCCCCATTCCGGATCAATGGGCAGTTGTGCGCGTTCATCCGCCCAGTCGCTGAGCTCAGCGCGTGGGCGGGCGCACTCTGCGATATCGATGTTGGACGGCGGCTCCTCGGACGCGATCCATCGATGTCGACCGAACGGCAGCGGTGAACGCTCGATCCGCCGTCCCATCAACCCGTGACCGAAATTGCGATGAAAACGGCTCAGCCCATCGAAATCGAGAGCGCGCTCATACAGCCACACGGCCTGGGCGACTGGCTCTTGACCAGTGGCACGTAACGACAGAAACATGACCTGATCCGCAAACGAGAGCCGATTGTCCGGCGGTGCTGCTGGACATCCAGTCATCGATTCGACCCTTTCTCATTCGAAACGTTGAAATGGCGGTCCCCACTTGAGGATTGCCGCGTGGTCGGCATC
>NZ_JBYCLA010000217.1:0-4661 GCF_057473665.1 Mycobacterium sp. TH-M25 | reverse complement strand
GGGTGCGCTGGAATACGAACAGTTCACCGCACGCGTCGGCCAGGCGCGGTACGCACTGGACGGCCGTCGCGCCGGTGCCGACGATGCCGATTCGCTTGTCGGAAAGGCCGCTCAGGTCGTCGCCGGTGTAATCGTAGTCCCAGCGGCTGGTGTGAAAGGTATGCCCGCCGAACTCGGTAATACCCTCAATGCCAGGTAGCTTCGGCTTCTGGAGGTATCCGTTGGCCATCGCCACGAACCGCGCACGAATCTCGTCGCCGCGATCGGTCGATATCACCCATCGGGAACTGGTTGTTTCCCAACGGATTTCCCGTACTTCGGTCTGCAAACAGGCGTCCCGGTACAAGTCGTAGTGCCGGGCGATTCGGCGGCAATGCTCCCAGATCTCGGGGCCCTTGGCGTACTTCTCGGTCGGCACGTAACCGAGCTCTTCGAGCAGCGGCATGTACACGTAGGACTCGACGTCACAGGCGATTCCGGGATAGCGGTTCCAGTACCAGGTTCCGCCTACGTCGGCGGCCTTGTCGATCAGCCGCACGTTGTCAACGCCGAGCTGTTTGCAGCGCGCCCCAATGAGCAGTCCGCCGAAGCCTGCTCCTACGACGGCGACGTCGACGGAGTCGCGGAGCGGATCCCGGCCGAAATTCGGATCAGCCCACGGATCGTCGCCGAACCTGCTGAATGCCCCGGTGATCTGCACATACTGCGAAATGCCGTCCGACCGGAGACGGCGCCGGCGCTCTTCGGCGTACTTGGCGCGCAGCGCATCCGGATCGAACGATTCTTCGGCGTTGCCAGACGTCACGGCTGAATACTGGACCAATTTTGTGACCCAGGCAACGTCGGAGTGCGAATCTTTGTCATCTAGCGTGCACGAACACGTTACGGCGGCGATGCCGGTTAGCTGAACAACAACGCAACAGTGGAGCCCATGAGCCGCGACACGACGAATCCGCGACACGATGATCCGCGACACGACGATGCAGAGCGCCGTGATGAGCAGGAGCGGCGCCGGTGAGTGCTGAATCGGTGCTCATCGCCGCGGAAAAGCCGGCACCGGGAACATGCGCAACAGCAGAACCGCGGTATTCACTGTTGCTTTCCAACGACTCCGGCCACATCGAGGCAGCGCAACGGCTGCGCTACGACGTATTCAGCAGCGAACCGGGTTTCGCGCTGACCGGGCGCGGCGACGGCCTCGACGCTGACCGCTTCGACGAGCACTGCGACCACCTGTTGGTTCGCGAAGACAACTCCGGCGGATGGGTCGGCTGCTACCGCATGCTGACGCCGACCGGTGCGATCGCAGCGGGAGGGCTCTACACCGCAACGGAATTCGACATCCGGCCACTGGACGCATTACGGCCCTCGCTGGTGGAAATGGGCCGCGCGGTGGTGCACAAGGACCACCGCAATGGTGCTGTCGTCCTGCTGATGTGGGCAGGCATCCTGGCCTACCTGGACCACTGTGACTACGACTACGTGACCGGCTGCGTTTCGGTGCCGGTGGTCGTGGCAGGCGAACCACCGGGAACGCAGATCCGCGGCGTGCGTGACTTTGTCGCGCGGCGCCACGCCGCGCCGGCCGAATACCGGGTTCGCCCGCACCGGCCGGTGATCATCGGCGGGCGCCCGCTCGACGAGATCACCCCGCCCGCCCGGCCGGTGATCCCGCCGCTGATGCGCGGCTACCTGCGTTTGGGTGCGCAGATATGTGGTGAGCCGGCCCACGATTCCGACTTCGGTGTCGGGGATTTCCCGGCGCTGCTGGACAAGCGCCAGGCTGACACCCGCTACCTGCGGCGGCTCCGGTCGGTGTCGGCGGCGACCAAGGCAGCGGGTCGGGGGGCCTGATGAGCGCCCCACCTTCGCGCGATCACGCCTGGCTGCCCCGGGCGACCTGCAACACGGACTGCATACGCGCGGGCGGCTATCGGGTCACCTGGCGGCTGATCGTGGCGCTGCGCGTTGCCCGGCGCATTACTTTGCTGCTGCTGTTGGCGCCCGCCCTGCCGGTGCTGGCCGGGATTATCCCGGTCTGGTCGAAGTCGCGGGCGATCTACTGCCGGCTGTTGCTGTGGTGCCTCGGCGTCAAGATCGACGTGTCCGGCGGGCCGATCCGTAACCTGCCCGGCGTGCTGGTGGTCAGCGATCACATGTCCTGGCTGGACATCCTGACGATCGGAGCGACGCTGCCGTCCAGCGGGTGGCGGGTATCGCCGCTGTCCTTCGTGGCCCGCGCCGACGTGGCCGCCAGCGGCGCAGTGAAGATGATGGCGCGCATCGTCACGGTGATCCCGATCGAACGTGCCAAATTGCGTCAGCTGCCCGAGGTGGTGGACACCGTCGCCGCCCGGCTTTGCGCCGGCCACACGGTGGTGGCATTCCCAGAGGGCACCACCTGGTGCGGTTTGTCGGGCAGGTCACACCAGGGGGCGGGGCCGTTCTACCCGGCCATGTTCCAGGCCGCAGTCGACACCGGCCGGCCGGTCCAACCGCTGCGGCTGCGCTACCAGCACCGGGACGGCAGCGCCTCGACGGTGCCGGCCTACATCGGCGACGACACGCTGTTGCGTTCGATCGGCCGGCTGATGGTGGCCCGCCGCACGGTGGCGCGCATTTACGTCGAATCACTGCAGCTGCCGGGCGAGGATCGGCGCGAGCTGGCCCGCCGCTGCCAGGCGGCGATCCGCATGACGTCGACCGCTTGCCCGCATCGCGGACAGCGGCCGTCTGTGCTCGCGTCCTGAGCTCGATGGGCGCGCCGGTATCCTGGGCGGGTCATGGTCTATCTGGATCACGCTGCCACCTCCCCGATGCACCCCGCTGCCATCGAGGCGATGACAGCCGTCCTGGGCACCGTCGGTAACGCGTCGTCGCTGCACGCCACCGGGCGGCTGGCTCGCCGGCGCATGGAGGAGGCCCGCGAGCTGATCGCGGCCAAGCTGGGCGCCCGCCCGTCCGAGGTGATCTTCACCGCCGGCGGCACCGAGAGCGACAACCTCGCCGTCAAGGGCATCTATTGGGCTCGCCGCGACGCCGAACCGCGCCACCGCCGCATCATCACCACCGAGGTTGAGCACCACGCTGTGCTGGATGGGGTGCACTGGCTGGCTGGGCACGAAGGCGCCGTGGTCACCTGGCTCCCCACCGGCGCCGACGGCTCGGTGTCCGCGGCGGCGCTGCGCGATGCGCTGGAACGCCACGACGACGTCGCACTGGTCACGGTGATGTGGGCCAACAACGAAGTCGGCACCATCATGCCGATCGACGAACTCGCGTCCATCGCAGCCGAATTCGACGTTCCGATGCACAGCGACGCGGTTCAGGCGGTCGGCCAGCTGCCGGTCGACTTCGGCGCCGGCCAGCTGTCCGCGATGAGCTTGGCCGCGCACAAGTTCGGCGGTCCGGTCGGTGCGGGCGCGCTGCTGCTTCGTCGAGACGTGGCGTGTGCGCCGTTGTCGCACGGCGGCGGCCAGGAGCGGGACATCCGCTCCGGCACACCCGATGTCGCCGCAGCGGTCGCCATGGCGACCGCGATGAGTCTGGCCGTCGACGGGCTGGGGGACAGCAGCGCCCGGCTTAGGCGAATGCGTGACCGACTCATCGACGGGGTACTCGCTGCGGTGGCGGGCACCCGGCTCAACGGCGCCGCCGGCACCCGACGTCTCCCCGGCAACGCGCACTTCACCTTCGATGGATGCGAAGGTGATGCGCTGCTGATGTTGTTGGACGCCAACGAAATCGAATGCTCGACTGGGTCAGCGTGCACCGCCGGGGTCGCGCAGCCGTCGCACGTGTTGGTCGCGATGGGCGCCGACCCTGCCAATGCCCGCGGATCGCTGCGACTGTCGCTGGGGCACACCAGCGTCGAGTCCGACGTCGACGCGGCGCTGCAGGTGCTACCCGGCGCGGTGGCGAGGGCGCGGCAGGCAGCACTTGCCACCGTGGGGGCGTCTCGATGAAGGTGCTCGCCGCGATGAGCGGCGGTGTCGACTCGTCGGTCGCTGCCGCGCGCATGGTCGACGCGGGTCACGACGTGGTGGGCGTGCACCTGGCCTTGTCGCACGCCCCGGGCGCCCTGCGAACCGGCTCGCGCGGCTGTTGCTCCAAGGAAGACGCCGGCGATGCCCGACGCGTCGCTGATGTGCTCGAAATACCTTTCTATGTCTGGGATTTCGCGGATAGGTTCAAAGAGGACGTCATCGACGACTTTGTGTCGTCCTATGCCCGCGGCGAAACGCCGAACCCGTGTGTGCGGTGCAACGAGCGCATCAAATTCTCCGCGTTGGCCGCCCGGGCCCTGGCGCTGGGCTTTGACGCGGTCGCCACCGGCCACTACGCCCGGCTCTCGGACGGGCGACTGCGCCGTGCGGTGGACGCCGACAAAGACCAGTCCTACGTCCTGGCGGTGCTGACCGCCGATCAACTACGTCATGCCGCGTTCCCGATCGGGGACACCCCCAAGTCGCAGATCCGCGCCGAGGCGGCCCGTCGCGGCCTGTCGGTTGCCGACAAGCCGGACAGCCACGACATCTGCTTCATCCCGTCCGGCGACACCCGCGCCTTTCTCGGCGAGCGCATCGGGGTGCGCCGCGGTTCGGTGGTCGACCAGCGCGGCGCCGTGTTGGCCACCCACGACGGCGTGCACGGTTTCACCA
>NZ_JBYCLA010000216.1:0-5438 GCF_057473665.1 Mycobacterium sp. TH-M25 | reverse complement strand
ATGAATAAGACACCGCTGCCGCAACGCGCCGCCCATGGTTTGCTCCACCGCGCCGATCAACCCCGGCGCGCCGTCGCTGATCACCAGCAGCGGACACCCCAGCCCACGCTCGCCGAGCCCGGACAGGAACCCCTCCCACGCGTCGCCGGACTCCGACGACGCCGCCTCGAGCCCGACGAACACCGGCTTGCCGTCGGTGTCGATGCCCCAGGCGGCCAGCACCGGCTCCGCTGAGGCATTGGCGTGGTACTTGAAATGCGACCCGTCCAAAAACAGGTAGTCCAGCGCGATGTCGTCGAGGCGACGCCGACTCCAGGACTCGAACTGGTCGCCGATGTCTTCGCAGATCCGCGACACCATCGATTTCGACACCGCGGCAGCCTCACCGAGCGCCTCGGTCAAGGTGGCCTCCACGTCGCGGACCGACAGCCCGCGCACGAACCCGGCGATCACCAGCGACTCCAGCGCATTGGTCTTGGTCACACCCTTACCGAACAGCTGGCTGGCGAACCGCTCGGTGGTGCCGCGCACCTTCGGCCGCGCCAGCGTGATCGGCCCTGCCGTGGTCTTCACCGTCGTATGACAGTACCCGTTGCGCATCCCCGCGCGGGCCTCCTCGCTGGCCGCGGCGCGTTCGTAGCGTTCCCGGCCCAAAAACGCGGTCACCTCGGCCTCGATCGCGGTCTGCAACAACAACCGGGCGCCGAGCACCGCGACCTGCTCGAGCGCAACCGCCAAGTCCTCGCCGCCGGCGAACACCTCATCAATTTCTGCCTGCAACCGCTCGGCAGGCGATATCCTCTTCGACACGGACGTAGATTCCTTTCGTCAGACTTGCTGGTCTTCGAGGGCATCTACGTCCGAACTCTTTTACACCGCCGCAGGGACACGACCATTTGGCACCTCAACGACTAGTGGACCTACACCTCCTGCTGGCCGTGAGCGGTGAGGAATGCCTGGACGCTCGGTGGGGGTCCCCACCACCTCCCACCGAATTTGAAGGCCTCCTGCATGGTTAAGCGCACCATGTTGTAGATCGCTTTCGCTACGTCAGCGTCGGGGCAGTTGGGAAACAGCGTGGTCCGTACAGCACTGTCACTGGCGACCGTGACGAGGGCTGGATCGGCACGGGTTTCGTCAAAAGCAGCGCTGGAGGGATACATGCTTTTCACTGAGGTCTGGCCTTCAGTGAGGACCAGCAGGCAGTAGAGGATGTCGAATTGGCATAACGAGTTGAGCAGCGCATCGTCGCTGGGGGGGTTGCCTGTGTCAGGCACAAGAGCATCGGTCAGGTCGGGGCGCATGGAGGGCTGGGCCACGAGAAGCCGACGACTGGCCGAAATGAGGTAGGCATCCGTGTCGTCGTCCTTGGTCAAGCCAGCACGCGCGGCCTCGACGTGACCGTGACGAATCCACGACGAGTGAACGTATTCATTGTCAGCCGGGTGAATTTTGGTAGGCTGCAAGACTATAGCACGGAGCGTCTCCCAGTGACCCAGCCGTACAGCCAGACTGCCCAAGGCATACAGGCGAACGACCACGGCCAAGCGCTTCTCGGTGAGTTCAGTCCCTGTGTTGGGAAGCGCCACATACGCTTCATGAAGCAGTTTGATGGCAAGTTCAACGAGGGCGCGACGTTCGAAGTAGAGCGCCTGACAGGCGACGATCGTCCACTTGTCTAGTGCTCGTTCGGTTTCAACGAGAGTGGTGTCAGCGCGCAAATCGTGTTTGAGTGTCCGTAGGAACTGCCGCAGCGCCACATCATTGCTAGCCATCGCCGGACTCCAGGTGTTCGATGACCGCCGCCGCAAAGGTGTCGTTGTCCATATCCATCAACAGCGGAGTAGGAGTGCGTGGTGATGTCGCCTGAGCACGTTCGTCAAGGAAGGTGCGTAACATCGCTTGAGCCGTCTTCTCCGCTTCAGCCCTGATCCTGTCATCGTGTTCCCGGAGGATCTCGCGCCAATGTGTATGGCGCAGAGGAACATTCGCTGCGCCTTCACGAACCAGGATGTCACCTTCGCGGAAAACAAGCTTGTCTTTCCCGTTGTCGTCGCGGTACTGACCGGTCGCCTTCATCGGCACAGGAAGCCCATCGCGGTGATGCGGGATCCACACGAGTACGAAGTCGTGGTCATCGGTGTGGTGAGTCTGGGAGACGATATGGGTTTCGCCATCGATGAACTTGCGAACCTGCTGGTTGAGATTCGCGCCATCGAATTGACGTGGGTTAACCAACGTTCCGGCAGGAATACACGGGTTTCCGCTGTCATCGACGCCAATGACGATGTATCCACCGGGCGGCCGGTTGGCCATCGTGACAGCGTCCTTCACGAATTCGACGGCATCCTTCGTTTTGTCGAAATCCACGCTGGCTTTGAAATCAAGGTGAGTTTCTTCGGCCGCAGCAAGCAGCTGCTTCAGCTTCTCGGGATCAGTGCGCCCGTCAGGAACGATCATCAACCAGTCCGACGCTTTCACGGTCAGCGGAAACCGACGGGTGCAGCCCCGCACACGTCGATACGCCTGAAAGCTTTCCACTCTCCCAAACATCCCAGCAAGCAAAGGTGGCCCCACTGCACCGGCCCGACCTCGCCCGTGCCCATCGGGGTCCGCGCACCACGAAGGAGATCGAGCACGGCCTGGCTGCCTTTGGCGACGTGTCGGTGATCGACCCGTCCAACAACCAGGTCATCGACACCATCGGCGTCGGTCTCGAACCCGTTGGGGTGGCGGTTCGCGGACAAACGCGCCGTCGATATCGTCACCACGCGCATTCGCGCATCCAGGTTGAGTGTCATCCGCTTTCTTCTTCCCCTGGAGGCTACGGGCACACAGATGACACGCTGACTTCGTCTTCGTTGTTTATTTCTTCGCCCTGCCCGACGGTCCGGGGCAGCGGTTGGCTGGGGCGCCGACACGACTGCGGAGCGTAGTGCCGATGCCTCCGCGGGCTACCGCATCCTACGACTGCTTGGTTCCGGCGGTGCCTGCCGGTAACCGACAGCGTCGGCCCGCGGTCGGCGATGTTTGCTGGCCACGCTTCGCCGTGGTTTCGGCACCGCATTGTGCGGCGGCCACGGTTTCGACTGCGGCTACGGCCTCGCTACCTGTGCGGGAACCGCTGGAAGGCGCACCGACCGGGCGTGTTTGTCGAGTTTCGGCCGCGTGACAGCCGCCCGGCGTGCTCCGCCGATTGCCGATACCATCGGTCTTGCGTCCTGCCTTCCCGCAGCTCCCGAAACGGACGGACGATGGCCACCCACGACCGCCGCATCGCTTGGCTGCTCGCCGACCGTAGCCGCCGCTTGGCGGTTCACCGGACCTGTCCGGCTTTGGCGCACTAGCGTCTACGTCCGAGCCGGTGGCTCTGGGGGCCGAGGCGGCGGCGGGAGTCCATTGATGAAATCATAGATAACTAGTATCAGGAATACATGATCCTGTGCCGAGGTGGGAGATCGACCTAACTCTCATCGAGGCGTGGATGGACACCTTGAACGATGAAGATACGACCACTTGATCACCGCACTTCGGTTCCTCGAAGCGCACGGCCCGGTAGCGAACAGACCCTACGTGGACACCTTGAAGATGACGAAGGGCAGCAACCTCAAGGAGCTGCGTCCCCGAGCCACCAGCGGAGGCGCACATATGCGAGTGCTGTTCGCATTCGACATCCGCTCACGGGCCATCATGCTCGTCGCCGGGGACAAGGCGGGCAACTGGCAGAAGTGGTACACGAAGAACATCCCCGTGGCCGAGGAGCTGATGTCGAAGCATCAGGACCGGTTACGAAAGCAGATGAAGGAGAAGCAGAGATGACCACCCTTGACGAGATGCGTAAGCGGCGTCCCGGCAACAAGGAGTACCAGGACCGTCTGCTCGCGGAGATGGAACTCGACGTGGTTCGGTATCGGCTGCGCGAGCTGCGCGAAGCCGCCGGATACACCCAGGTGAGCCTGGCGGAGGCAATCGGGGTCGGCCAGAACCGGGTCTCGCAAATCGAACACGGCAACCTCGCAGCGAGCCGTGTCGAGACCCTGCGGCGGTTCGTCGAGGCAACCGGTGGGGAACTGGAGCTGACCGTGAAGCGACCCGACGGGTCGCGGGTACTTCTCGAACTCTGACGCTCCCCGAAGCGTGAAAGGCAAACCCTCATGCAGCGCGACCCCCATCGGCTACGCCACGGCGTGCATCCGCACCTTCTACGCCCCGGCCGCCGGCACCGGCACGAACCGTTGCCCCGCCGCGTCGACCAGCTCGTCGCAGCACGCCAGGCACAGCGTTTTCACGAGCATGCCGCGCCGGGACCGCCGGCCTCGGTCGCTGCCGCAGTTCTCGCACGTCGTCTCCGACGCTTTCTCCGCTTCCCGGATGAGCCGCACGAACTCCGATGTGACGGCCCGGTTTTCGGTGTGGGCGTAAAAGCGCAATTCGCCGTACTTCTCCTTCACCTGGTGCACTTCATAGCCAGGATCAAGGGCGGCGAGAGCGGCGTCCAGCTCGCAGATCAGTCGATACCAGCCGGCGTCGCAGCGCACCCAACGGCCCCAGCCGTCCGGGATTCGGCGCAGCATCGCCTCCAGCCGCTCGCGGTACACACCGGCGTCGGCCGGGACGTGGACGGAGTCGCGCACCTTTTGCATGTCGAGGTCGATCTGGTGGAGCTGATTGACCGCCGCCGCGGCGCCCTCGGCGTCGCCGCCGGCAAGCCCCTGCATGACACCGTCGACGGCGGCTTTCGCCGCCTGCCACCTGGCCCGCTCGGTCTCGGTCAGCTCGGGAATCGACTCGTTGTCAGCCATCACCGGACATCTTCGGAAACGAGTTCGTTGTGGCGGCGCGAGCCAGCTCCTCCGTCAGCGCCTTCTGCGCCGCTAGGTCGTCCAGGTCGATCGCGTTGATCTCGTCGTCCACGGCGCGCATCGCCGCGATCGCCCGGCGTTCGGCGGGCGTGATCGCCAGGTGCAGCCGCATCCCGCCGAGGCGGTTGGCGGCCTCGCGCAGGATGTCGTAGACGGCGGTGCGTTCGATGCCGAGTGGGTCGTCGACGATCACACCGCCATCATCGCGTACACGCGCTGCCGGTGTTGACCGTCACGGTGGATGGCGACCACGGACCGCTTGATCGTCATCGGGGGTGCCGACGGATCATTCCGGCGGTGCCTGCCGGTAACCGACGGCGTCGGCCCGCAGCCGGCGATGTTTGCTGGCCACCCTTCGCCGCCCCCATGTGCCGCAAATGTGCCGCAGGAAAACGCCCCCACCTCAAAAACCCCTGGACAGAAGCACTACCCCCACCAGGAGAAATGTCAGCTAGAGCCATAAATCGGGGTCAACGATGTTCGTTCGCATCGAGTAGGTCAGGGGTTCGAATCCCCTTAGCTCCACGGGGAAAAGCGCTGCCACATCTGCGACGCGGCGATTGGATGCCGCCGACG
>NZ_JBYCLA010000215.1:0-15786 GCF_057473665.1 Mycobacterium sp. TH-M25 | reverse complement strand
GGCCTTGCGGTTCTTGCGCCGGACCCCGACGCCGCCCCACCGCGAGAAGCCGCGGATCCGCACGGTCGGCGCGCCGGGTGTGCCCTCACCGGCGACGTGATGGTCGAACCCGCACATCACGCCATGGCCCTTGATCTCCACGTTGACTTCGGGCGGCAGCAAGATCGTCTGGCCGCCCATGATCGACGTGGCGTTGATCTCGACGTCAGTCGACGTGAAGTCGGCGTAGCGCAAATCGATCACGCCGCCGCCCCACAGCGCGAACGTGGTCAACTTCTTGGGCACGTTCCACCGGCCGCGGCGCTCGAATGCGCTCATGATGGCCAGCAGCAGCATCGACGGCGCGGGTTGGGTGACACCCCCGCGCTGCGGGCTCACCGACGACCCGAGCAGGTCGGACCGCAACTGGTCGAGTTCATCGTAGGTCTGCGCGGCGTAAGCCTTGGTGAGCCGATCCTCGTAGTCAGTCATTTGCAGCTTGCCCTGAGCGGCGGCATCGGTGAGCAACTGCGCCACCTGGATACGGTCGGTCTCGGCGGCACGCGTCTCTGCGTCCGGCCGGTCGCGCGCTGCCCGGTGCGCTGACTTGCTCATTGCTGATGAGCCTACGACGAAGAATTTTCACCGCAAGGCATCTTCGCCAAACTGTTGCGGCAACCTCAGACTCCGCTCAGGTGTGGTCGGAATCTCTGTTCTGTGCACCGGCGGACCTTTCGGCGAGCCGATCGTAGATCGGTCGGGAGCGCAGCGCGACAGCGACGAGCATCGCGATGGCGCACGCCCCGAGCATCGGTGGCAGTTGATTGGTGGTGCCTGTCATCTCGGTGGCGAGGATGAGTCCGGTTACCGGTGCGTGCACCGATGCCGTGAAGAACGCGGCCATCCCGATGAGCGCGCAGGCGGGCAGGCTCGGCACGGCATGCGGCGTCAGATGCTGCGCGACGAGGCCTACGATCAACCCGGACTGCGAACCGAGAACCAGCATCGGCGCGAACAGGCCACCGGGGGTGGCGGCGGCATAGGAGACGACGCCGAGCGCGAATCGCAGCACTAAGACACCGCTGACGGCCAGCAGCGCACCGCGGCCGAGCAGCGCATTCTGGGTCAGGTTGTCACCGCTGCCGACGAGGTCGGGCGCCACCCAGACCAGCAGCCCGACGAGCGCGCCGGTGGCGGCGGCGCGGACTTCCCTGGGCAGCCGGCTGGCGTCGGCGCGGCGGAGGGCGGCCATCAGCGCCCCGTTGTAGAGCACGCCGAGTAATCCGGTGACGATCCCGATCGCCATCACCCAGCCGGATTCGACGAGCCGCGGTCGGGCTACTGCGTTCATGCCCAACTCATATCGTGAGTGCACCAGCAGGTGGGCGGCGGCAAACCCGGATGCAGACGCAACGAAGGTGGCGATCGTGGTGCGCGGTTCAAAGCGCTTGACGAGCTCTTCGAGGACGAAGACCCCGCCGGCGATGGGAGCGTTGAATGCGGTGGCAAGCCCCGCGGCAGCGCCACCGGCCACCAGGACGCGCAGGTCTGCCATGTTGCGCCGGGTCAGGGTGGCGACGATGACCGCCGCGGTTCCGCCCATCTGCACGGAAGGACCCTCCCGGCCGAGCGCCATCCCGCTTCCGATGGACAGTAGCCCGCCGACGTACTTGACCGGCAGGATCCGGAACCGGTCGGGCCGCACCCGCCCGTCGGCGATCGCTTCGACGCGCGGGATACCGCTGCCCTCGGCGTGCGGTTCGATCCGGTGCACCAACGCGGCCGCGACCGCGGCGGCGGCCGTGCACACCAGGACGACGACGATCAACCCCATCCAGCTGCCGTGCGCCCAACCGGCCAGGTTGTCGCGCAGTCGACCGCCGCGCTGCAGCAGCAGCCTGAAACTTGCGGCGCTGAGGCCGGTGAGCGCGCCGACCAACCCGGCCGCCACCACGAACCCGACCAGGCTCTCGGCGCCCTCGCCCCGGGCGTCGACCGGGTGTGTCGTTGGGCGTTGCCATCCGGTGAAAAGGCTGCGAAGCACATCTCGCCAACCCTGCTGTGTGTCATCGTCCACCCGCACTGCTTATACGACGCGGTGACGGCCCGCTACCGCAGGGCCGGTCTCTAATCCGGAACCCAGCTCGAGGGCCTGCTGGCGCAATTAATCACTTGCGGGCGTGGAATCACGAGACAGGCTGGCTGCCGTCGCCGCTCGCGACGCCAGGACGGAGATCGTGCCCGTTCGCTCGAACAGCGCAAGCTCGACGTCCGCTGCGTTCACATAACCATGCTGACGAACGATCGCGCCAAGATCGTCGTCGGTGAGTCCGCAACGCCGAAGGTTACGGTGGTTCACCTTGCCGTCGTGAATCAGTACCCGCAGCGGGGGATCCACGAGGCGTTTAACGCCCGGCACGAACCGGAGCCTGCTCACCGCCGCGTTGACCGCGATCAGTGTCATTACCGCGGTGGCGGCGTTGATCCATGACGTATCGGTTGCGGTCGCGGCACGCCCGATAACGGACCCGCACACGACCGCCGTCAGCCAGTCGATCGGCGTGAATTGGGCCATCGCGCGGCGTTGAAGGAAACGAAAGGCCAAAGCGGTGGTCAAGAACAGCGCCAGGGTTTTGGGAACGGTATAAACCACCGATTCCCAGCCATCGATCAAGACGTGGGTAACCCCGCTCATCGCTACGATTGTGCTATCCGAATGCGGCGAAGCCACTCCGCGCGATGCGAACATCACCGCTCCGCGGTAGGGCTCTCAGTGGACATCGGTGACAACGCCGATCGTGATTACCCAGCCACACTCATGAGCCGCCGGCCAGCTAGCGGCGCCATGTCGAACTCGATCCGTGATTACATCAGGACGGTCGGCGTGTCAGGTCTGCCCGGACGCCCAGTTCGGCGGCCGCTTTTCGGTGGAACGCCGCCGCCGGTGGGAAAGGACGTAACTTCCCCGCACGTTCACCGGTGTGCCCACGGGTAAACTCCCAGCCGGAGTTGCGGCAAGGAGGAACCGGGCGTGGCCGAGCGGAGTATGGAGGTCGACACCGCGCGTCTGCATGCCGGTGCAGATCGGTGTGAAGATGCGGCCCGCATGGCACTTGCTGCGGCGGACAAGCTGGCCGGCAAGCAACCGACAGCTGGGATGTTCGGTGATTTCGCCGAAGCCCACGAATTTCACAGGGCGATCGCGGCGGCACACCAGGGTCACATCGAGCAGCTCTCCAGCCATCACCGCGCACTTTCCGGCATCGGCGACAAGAGCCGTTCCGCAGCATATGAATTCACCGCAACTGATGGGTCTACCGCCGACTCCCTGCGGGTTACCGAAGCCGGTTTCGGCACGCTCTGATGCCTCCACCTATAGGTCTGATCCACCTATCAGCCGGTGATTTGGTTGCTACCGCGGGCGGGGATCCGTGGCACGTCAACGACGGGTTGCAAGCTGGGGACGCCGGCGCGATCAACGCCCAAGCCGACGCGTTTCACGCTGCGGCGGGTTCTGCCACCGAAGTCGAGGACGATTTCGAATCGGCCAAGCAGCGCTTTGAGAAAGGCTGGCGGCACAACGGGGCTGAGCATCCGATCAACGAGTCCGCCGAGGTCACCCGCGCTACCGCGGCATTGAAACTGCAAAAGCCCCAACTAGCCAAAATCGCACTGGATTTGGAGACGGTGGCCGCTGCGTTGGTCACCGCGCAACGCAACTGCGACGCTGAGATCGCGGCTCTGGATTCCAATTTGCACCGGATCGACGACGAGATCGGCGCCGCCGAAGACGCAAATCAGAACACCCAAGCTCTGCACGACGCTGCGGTCGCCGCGGTACGAACCGCCTTGGGCGATGTCCAGAACGGTCGCGCTGGCTATGTGGCCGCCATGGCGTCGGCCAAATCGTCGCTGGCGGCCGTCACCGGTGAGGCCCCTCAAGGCGCCGACGGCGACGGCGGGGCCGGTGCGACCAGCCCACCTGCTGAGGAAGGGGCGGGCACACCTGGTGGGGACGGCGGCGCCGGAGCGGCCGGCGAGGCGTCTGGTCTGACGGTGACGAAGGGGGATGCGGCGCTCGGTGCTGCGGGCGCCGTCGCCGGTGGTACCGCCGATGGCGTGGGCAAGGCGACGCTCAACGCGATCAAGGAGTCGCCCGGTACGGGTGTGGGCAAGGCTCCGCAGGGCTTGTTGAACTGGTTGGAGGATCCGACGGTTGGCGGCCTCGAGCTCAACGGATTCTCCCGGCTCGCTCGGGTGGTTGGTGGGGCCGCCGCGGTGCCCGCCGTCATGTCCGACATCCATGACGGCAATTCGGTGGCCGAGGCCGTCACCCGGGAGGGCGTGGGTCTGGCCGCCGGGCTAGGGTCTGGCGCGGCGGCTGGTGCGCTGATCGGTTCGGTCGTTCCAGGTGCCGGGACGGCGGTTGGTGTGGTAGTCGGCGGCGGTGTCGGGGCTATCTTCGCGCTGGGGGCTTCTAAAGGGGTCGAGCAACTCTGGCACCCGGTCGCGGATGCGGTCGGTGATGCGGTGCACGGCGTCGAATCGGTGTTCGGTTTCGGGTAGGGCGACGGCGATGCGATTCGATGAGTTCGTACAGAAGCGCGGCCTTGCGGTGTTTCCGGTCGATCAGTTTGCCGGGCTGGCGGTGCAGGTGGGGGTGCCGCCGGGCTGGGAGCCTTTCGATTCCGCCCCCGGTGTGCGGGTGTGGGTGTGCCGCAGCGACCCGTTAGTGGCGGAGTTTTGCGCGAATGCGGTGTTGACGATGCATCGTGTCGGGGCCGCGTTGGATCCTGGTGAGGTGTTCGCGATGCTGGCCGACCAGCAGTTGCAGTCGGTGCCGGGATGTCATGAGGTGCGCCGTGACCTCGCGGCGGCCACCGAGGGCGCCGGCGTGGTGGGGGTACTCGGGATGCAGATCACTCATGAGCTGGGGACGATCGACAGCGTGTCGCAGTCCCGGATCGTCACGGTTGGGCAGGAGACGCTGATTGCGCAATTGACGGTGACCGCGCTGCACGATTCACCGGTGGACCGGACACATATCTGGCTGAGTGTCCGGCCTGGTGCGCCGGCACCTGCAGCGCCCGCTGGTGACCGCGGCTCGGTCCCGGTAACCGGAATGCGAGACCGCCGCTGATGGTGAGCGTCAGGGCGAAAAACCGTCGGAGGCGCCTGCTGCGCTACGCCTTCGGCGGCGCTATGTTACTGATGGCGGGCGCCAATGCGCTTATTGGATCGGCTTGGTATCTCAGCCTCATCGTTGCAGTGGGTGCCGGCATCATCATCAACGGGCAGCGGCGGATTTTTCACGTCGGGGTCACCCGGATGGACGATGAGGTCGTCTGCCGCTACATTCCCTGGTACGAGGGCAACGCCTACAGCGTATTAATGCTGCTTCCGTTGATGGGAGTCGCCGCTATCGCGGCAGGGCGCGCTCCTGGCTACCCGGCGTGGGTAATACCGGTCGGCGTCATGATCTTGGGAGTGACCCCGCTGACCGTGTACGGCATCGTCCTGATGTGGCGTCGAAGTATTCTCCGCATCACCCCGTCAATAGTGACCGTGCGGTTGGCAGAGCGCGGCAGCGAGTTGACCGACATCCGGCGTGAGCAGGTCGAATCGATCGAGCCCAGGATTGTCCCGCTCCCGTACGCCAAGTCCTTGCAGGTCGCCATCACTTACCGTCCCGCGGGGGAAGGCAGCGACACCACCAGCACCGTGATAATCGGCCTGCGGCTGACGGTTCGGCCGGTCAACCTTCTGCACGCACTCGTCGCCTGGAAAGACGGAACCAACGAGAACCCGAGTGAGTTGCTGGATCGGGTCGAGCAAAGACTTCGGGGCCGCTCCACGGCGGGCGTGTGAGCGGCCCCGAAGGGTCTGCTCGTCAGTGTCAGCGATGGCACGCGAGCCGAATCCTATTGCCCGGCCAGACAATCTGACCACTTCCCTGCTGCGATGTGGTGGGCATCACTGATGACGAGTGCCGTCAGCCGTGATCGTTGTCTGCAAAGCCGAGGAACCTGGACGGCCCGCTGGCGGGGTCAGTTCGCCCAACTCGGCGGGCGCTTCTGCAGGAACGCCAGCATGCCCTCGCGGGCTTCGTCGGAGACGAACAACCGGGCCGACTCGGCGGCGAGTCGCTCGGCGTCGCGATCGAAGCCGTCCAACACAGCGGCGGTGGTCAGCGCCTTGGATGCGGCCAGACCCTGCGGCGAGCAGCGGCCGATGTCGGCGACCAGTGCCGCGACTGCGGCATCGACGTCCTCGGCGGCCATCGTAATCAGTCCGATCGTCTCGGCGACTGCGGCGTCGAACGTCTCACCGGTCAGGTAGTAGCGGGCGGCGGCGCGGGCGGACAGCTTCGGCAGCAGCGTCAGCGAGATGATCGCCGGCGCAACCCCGATCCGGGCTTCGGTCAGCGCGAAGGTGCTGCGCGGCCCGGCGACGGCGATGTCGCACGCCGCGACCAGACCCATCCCGCCGGCGCGGACGTGGCCGTCGACGGCGACGATCACCGGCAGCGGCGCTTCGACGATGGCGCGTAGCAGCCCCGCCATCTCCCGGGATCGCTGGGCGGTCGCCTCGGCGGGATCCTTGGTAGTCGCTGCCGATCCCTGGGACAGGTCGGCGCCCGCGCAGAAAGTATTACCGGTGTGGCCGAGGACGACGACCCGCACCGCGGGATCGTCGGCCGCGTCTCGGAGGCCCTGATGTAATTGGCCGACCAGCGCGCTCGACAGCGCGTTGCGGTTGTGCGGCGAATTCAGCGTCAGCCGCGCGATATGCCCCTCGACGGCGTATTCGACGACCCGCTCCATCAGTAGCTTCGGGGCAGGCCGAGCGATGTCTGCGCGACGAAGTTCAGCACCATCTCCCGGCTGACCGGAGCGATCCGTCCGAGCCGGGCCGAGGCCATCATCGCCGCGACGCCGTACTCCTTGGTCAGCCCGTTGCCACCCATCGACTGCACGGCCTGATCGACCGAACGGGTAGCTGCTTCGGCCGCAGCGTATTTGGCCATGTTGGCGGCGGTGGCCGCGCCACCGTCGTCGCCGTTGTCGTAGAGCGTCGCGGCCTTCTGCATCATCAGCTTGGCCAGCTCGACCTCGATATGGCACTGCGCCAACGGATGTGACAGACCCTGGTGCGCGCCGATCGGCGTTCCCCACACCTGTCGGGTCTTGACGTAGTCGGCCGCCCGGTCCAGTGCGAAGCGGCCCATGCCGACGCTGCTGGCCGCACCCATGATGCGCTCGGGATTCAGGCCCGCGAAAAGCTGTGCGATGGCGGCATCTTCGGCGCCGACCAGCGCGTCGCTGGGTAGCCGAACATCGTCGATGAACACCTGGAACTGCCGCTCGGGACTGATGATCTCCATGTCGATCGGGGTGTAGGTGAAGCCCGGTGTGTCGGTGGGCACCACGAAGAGTGCCGGCCGCAGCTTGCCGGTCTTGGCCTCCTCGGAGCGCGCGACCACCAACACCGCCTGAGCCTGGTCGACGCCGGAGATGTAGACCTTCTGCCCCTTGAGGATCCAGTCGCTACCATCGCGGCGGGCCGTGGTGGTGATCTTGTGCGAGTTGGACCCGGCGTCGGGTTCGGTGATCGCGAACGCCATCGTGATCGTTCCGTCAGCGATACCGGGGATCCAGCGCTTCTTCTGCTCTTCGGTGCCGAACTTGGAGATGATCGTGCCGTTGATGGCCGGCGACACCACCATCAGCAGCAGCGCGCTGCCGGCAGCCGCCATCTCCTCCATCACCAGCGACAGCTCGTACATGCCGGCGCCGCCGCCACCGTACTCCTCGGGCAGGTTGACCCCGAGAAAGCCGAGTTTTCCTGCTTCGGACCATAAGTCGTCGGTGTGTTCCTGCGCGCGGGCCTTCTTCAGGTAGTACTCGCTGCCGTATTTCGATGCCCAGTCCGACACCGCCGTGCGCAGCGCCTTGCGGTCTTCGCTTTCGATGAAGCTGCTGTCTGTCATTGAGAATCTCCTTCTACGTCAGGATCGTGGGGCGCGTCCACTCGCGCCAGGACGGCGCCGACTTCCACTTGGTGGCCGGTGTCGACGTTGAGTTCGGCGAGCACGCCGTCGGCCGGCGCGGCGATGGTGTGCTCCATTTTCATCGCCTCTAGCCAGATCAGTGGCTGGCCCGCCGTCACGGTGTCACCGACGGCGGCGCCAAGTCGGATGACGTTGCCGGGCATGGGTGCAACTAGCGAGCCCTTCTCGACGGCTGATCCGGGCTCGGGAAAACGTGGCTGTACGACCAGGTGCACTGGTCCGTGGGCGGAGTCGACGTAGACGTCGTGGCCGTGGCGGGACACCGCGAAGCTGCGTGCCACCCCGTGGGCGTCGGCGAGTACGACCTCGTGCGCCGACGCCGAGACGAGGTGAACCGTGTCGTCGCCGGGGAGCGTCAATCCGGTTCGGCTGAAGCGGTATTCGACGCGGTGCTGCTCGCCGGCGTCGTCGACGAAGGTCTTGACCTGGTAGCCCGACGCGAGGTTACGCCAGCCACTGGGCAGCGAGCCGAGCACGCTGGCCCCGTTCCGATTCGCGGCCGCGTCGGCCAGCGCCGCCGCGATCGCCGACCACCGGACGGCAGTGTCGTCGGCCAGCGGGGCGGCCAGCTGCGCTAGACCGTGAGTGTCGAAGAACGCGGTGTCGGTGGCACCGCCCAGGAATGCCTGATGCCGCAGCACATTCACCAACAGGCCGCGGTTGGTGCGCAGCCCGTGCACCCGGGCCCGGGCCAGCGCGTCGGCGAGTAGCAGGGCCGCCCGCCGTCGCGTCGGAGCGTAGGAGATGACCTTGGCCAGCATCGGGTCGTAGTGGATCGACACAGCAGAGCCGTCGACGATCCCGGAGTCCAGCCGGATTCCGGTACGCGCCCCGAGCGTGGTGAATTCGGTGCGCGCCGCCGGCACGTCGATGCGATGCACCAAGCCTGCCTGGGGCTGCCAATTCTGCGCCGGGTCTTCGGCGTACAGTCGGGCCTCGATCGAATGCCCCTGTGCGGCAGGCGGGTCGGCGTCCAGGCGACCGCCGTCGGCGATGGCGATCTGCAGCTCGACCAGATCGAGGCCGGTGGTCTCCTCGGTGACCGGGTGTTCGACCTGCAGTCGGGTGTTCATCTCCAGGAAAAAGAATTCGCCGTGATCGTCGGCGAGGAATTCCACCGTGCCCGCACCGGTGTAGCCGATCGCGCTCGCGGCCAGCCGGGCGGCCTCGAACAGCCTGTCCCGCATCCCCGGGATGCGCTCGACCAGCGGCGACGGTGCCTCCTCGATGATCTTCTGGTGCCGGCGCTGGATGGAGCACTCCCGCTCGCCGACGGCCCACACCGTGCCGTGCGCATCGGCCATCACCTGCACCTCGACGTGGTGGCCGGTGGGCAGGTAACGCTCACAAAAGACCGTCGAGTCACCGAACGCCGCCTGGGCTTCCCGCGCAGCGGCGGCGACTTCGCTTGGTAGCGCGTCCAACTGGTCGACCACCCGCATCCCTCGCCCGCCGCCCCCGGAAGACGCCTTGACCAGCACCGGCAGCTGCGCGGCAGTGACCGTGTCGGGGTCGAGTTCCTCGAGCACCGGCACTCCGGCCGCGGCCATCATCTTCTTGGCTTCGATCTTGGAGCCCATCGCGCGCACCGCGTCGACGGGCGGGCCGATCCACACCAGACCAGCGGCCTGCACCGCGGCGGCGAATTCGGCGTTCTCGGAGAGAAAGCCGTAACCCGGGTGGATCGCGTCGGCGCCGGCGGCCCGGGCCGCGGCGATGATTGCCTCGCCGTTGAGGTAGTCGTTGGTTTGCGGCAACCGAACCCGGGCGTCGGCCTCGGCCACATGCGGGGCGGCGGCGTCCGGGTCGGTGTAGACCGCGACGGTGCCCAGGCCGAGAATGCGGCAGGTCGCGAAGACCCGCCGGGCGATCTCGCCGCGGTTGGCCACCAGAACTCGAGTGATTCCCATTTCCGTCACATCCGGAAGACGCCGAAGCTCGACGTCCCCTTGATCGGGCCATTGGCGATGGCGGACAGACACATTCCCAACACGGTGCGAGTATCCCGCGGGTCGATCACACCATCGTCGTAGAGCATGCCCGACAGCACCATCGGCAGTGACTCAGCTTCGATCTGGCCTTCGACGGCCGCGCGCATCGCGGCGTCGGCGTCCTCGTCGACCACCTGGCCGCGCGCCTCGGCGGCGGCTCGACTGACGATCGATAGCACCCCGGCCAGTTGCGCGCCACCCATCACGGCGGCTTTGGCGCTCGGCCAGGCGAACAGGAAACGCGGGTCGTAGGCCCGGCCGCACATGCCGTAGTGGCCGGCGCCGTAGGAGGCGCCGATCAGCAGCGAGATGTGCGGGACGGTCGAATTGGAGACCGCATTGATCATCATCGAGCCGTGCTTGATCATCCCGCCTTCCTCGTAGTCCTTGCCGACCATGTAGCCGGTCGTGTTGTGCAGGAACAACAATGGCGTGTTGGAGCGGTTCGCCAGCTGGATGAATTGGGTGGCTTTCTGCGATTCCTCGCTGAACAGCACGCCGCGGGCGTTGGCCAGGATTCCCAGTGGGTAGCCGTGCAGCCGCGCCCAGCCAGTCACTAGTGACGAGCCGTACATCGCCTTGAACTCGTCGAAGTCGGAGCCGTCGACGATGCGCGCGATCACCTCCCGTGGGTCGAACGGAATGCGGAGGTCGGCCGGCACGATGCCAATCAACTCGTCGGCGTCGAACAGCGGCTCGGTGACCGCAGCGGGCGCGGGGCCCTGCTTGGTCCAGTTCAGCCGCGCGATAATGCGGCGTCCGATCCGGATAGCGTCGAGTTCGTCGAGGGCAAAATAGTCGCCTAAACCTGATACCCGCGAATGCATTTCGGCGCCGCCGAGGGATTCGTCGTCGGACTCCTCGCCGGTGGCCATTTTCACCAGCGGGGGACCGGCCAGGAACACCTTCGAGCGTTCCTTGATCATCACCACGTGATCGGACATGCCGGGTACGTAGGCGCCCCCGGCGGTGGAGTTCCCGAACACCAGCGCAATAGTGGGGATGCCTGCGGCCGACAGCCGGGTCAGGTCGCGGAACATTTGCCCGCCGGGCACGAACACCTGTTTCTGGGTCGGCAGGTCGGCCCCGCCAGATTCGACCAGCGAAATCACCGGCAGGCGGTTCTCGAACGCGATCTGATTGGCCCGCAGGATCTTCCGCAGGGTCCAGGGGTTACTGGTGCCACCTTTGACGGTCGGATCGTTGGCGACGATCATGCACTCCACGCCGTTGACCGGGCCGATTCCGGTGACCAGGCTGGCACCGACCTGGAAGTCGCTGCCGTAGGCCGCCAGCGGGCACAGCTCCAAAAACGGTGCGTCCGCGTCGACGAGCAACTCGATGCGCTCGCGGGCGGTCAGCTTGCCTCGGTCATGATGTCGCTCAACATATTTCGCACCCCCGCCAGCCAGCGCCTTGGCCATTTCGGCGTCGATTTCGGCGAGCCGACACTCCGCGGCCAAGGAGGCCGCTGCGTAGGCCTCGCTCTTGGGGTCCAGCACTGACCTGAGCGTGCTCACGACTGGAATCCCAACAGCTTGGCGGCCAGCGCCGTCAGGATCTCGGTGGTGCCGCCGCCGATGCCGATGATCCGCATGTCGCGGTACTGGCGCTCGATCTCCGACTCGGTCATGTATCCCATCCCGCCGAACAGCTGCACTCCTTGGTTGGCCACCCATTCGCCGGCCTCGACCGCGGTGTTCTTGGCGAAGCACACTTCGGCGATTAGGTCGGTCTCGCCGGCCAGTTGCCGCTCGACCACGTGGTGGGCGTAGACGCGAGCGACGTCGATCCGGCGGGCCATCTCGGCCAGCGTGTTTTGGACGGACTGGCGCGAGATCAGCGGCCGGCCGAACGTCTCGCGGTCTCGACACCACGCCGCGGTGATGTCGAGACAGCGCTGCGCGCTCGCATAGGCTTGCGCGGCAAGGGCGATGCGCTCGGAGACGAAGGCCTGCGCGATCTGGGCGAAGCCGGTGTTTTCGGCGCCGACCAGGTTGGCCACCGGCACGGCCGCATCGACGTAGGACAGCTCGGCGGTGTCCGAGGACCGCCAGCCCATCTTGTCAAGCTTGCGGCTCACCTCGAAACCGGGTGTGCCCTTCTCGACCAGCAGCAGCGAAACCCCAGCCGCGCCAGGCCCGCCCGTGCGCACCGCGGTCACGACGAAGTCGGCCCGCACCGCAGACGTGATGTAGGTCTTGGCGCCGTTGACGATGTACTGATCACCGGAGCGCGTCGCCGTGGTGCTCAGGTGCCCGACGTCGGAGCCGCCGCCGGGCTCGGTGATGGCCAGCGACCCGATCAGCTCACCGGCCAGTGTGGGGCGGACGAACTCGTCGATCAGTCGCTGATCGCCGGAGGCGATCATGTGTGGCACCGCGATGCCGCAGGTGAACAGGGAGGCGAAGACGCCACCCGGTACACCGGCCTGGTGTAGTTCCTCGCACACGATCACGGCATCGGCGCCGTCACCGCCGCCGCCGCCTACCTCTTCCGGGAAGTTCGCACCGAGCAGTCCGGCTTCGCCTGCGGCGCGGTGCAATTCGCGCGGCAGCTCACCGCTGCGTTCCCACTCGTCGACGTGCGGCAAGATCTCCCGCTCGGCGAACGACCGCACGGTCTTGCGGAGCGCATCGCGCTCCGGCGTGGTCCAAATGCTCACAGCAACCCTTCTCTCACAGCAACACTGCTGGAATGTCAACATGACGGCTGCGCAGCCACTCGCCAAGCCCCTTGGCCTGGGGATCGAATCGCGCCTGGTATGCGACCCCCTGACCGAGGATGTCCTCGATGACGAAGTTCACCGCGCGCAGCTTGGGCAGCAGATGCCGGGTCACCGGCAGATCAGCGGTCTCGGGCAACAACTCTCGCAGCATTTCGACGGTCAGCGTGTGGGCCAGCCAGCGCCACTGCTCGTCGGTGCGCACCCAGACGCCGACGTTGGCCGAGCCGCCCTTGTCGCCGCTGCGGGCGGCGGCGATACGACCCAACGCCACCCGGCGCGTCGGACCGCCGGGCAGCGGGTCGGGTAGTGCCGGTGCTGCGGCCGGCTGCAGGGCGAGAGTCTCGGTGGCGCAGGGAATCTCGACGCGCGTGTGGTCGGCGTGCACGGCGGTGTGGGCCACCTCTGCCACCTCGACGTAGCCGGGGGTGTAGACCCCGTAGACCTGGCCCTCGCCAGGCGGTGCGGTGACGGCGAATCCCGGGTAGCTGGCCAGCGCCAATTCTACCGCGGCCGAAGAGAACTGGCGTCCGACATTGGCCGGATCGGGATCGCGGACCACGCAGCGCAGCAGGGCGCTCGCGGCTTCTTCGGTGTCGGCGTCGGGGTGGTCGGTGCGGGCCAGCGTCCACTCCAGCTCGGCCGGCATGACGGCCGACTTGGCGGCCAGCAGAGCTTCCAGCTGTCGGCGCACCAGATCCGCCTTGGCCTCGATGTCCAGGCCGGTCAGCACGAACGTCATCGCGTTGCGGAACCCGCCGATGCTGTTCAGCGACACCTTGTACGTAGGTGGTGGCGGCTCACCGGTCACGCCGCTGATCCGCACCCGGTCGGCGCCGTCGGAGAACAGCTCGACGCTGTCCATCCGGGCCGTCGCGTCGGGATTGGCGTAGCGCGCGCCGGTGATCTCGTAGAGCAGTTGCGCGGTGACGGTGTCAACGCTGACCAGCCCGCCGGTGCCGGGATGCTTGGTAATCACCGACGAACCGTCGGCGTGGATCTCGGCCAGCGGAAAGCCGGCGTGCGTCAGGTCCGGAATCTCGGTGAAGAAGGAAAAGTTGCCGCCGGTGGCCTGGGTGCCGCATTCGATGACGTGTCCCGCGACGACGGCGCCGGCCAACCGGTCGTAGTCGCTTCGCTGCCAGCCGAAGTGGGCAGCCGCAGGCCCGACGGTCACCGAGGCGTCGGTCACGCGCCCGGTGACCACGATGTCGGCGCCGTCGTTGAGGCAGTCGACGATGCCCCAGGCGCCCAGATAGGCATTGGCGGTCAGGGGCGTGCCCAGCCCGAGTTCCTCGGCCCGGCCCGACAGGTCGTCGCCCTCGACATATGCCACCTGGACCGGCACACCGAGGCGCTCGGCCAGCGCGCGCACGGCGTCGGCCAGCCCGGCGGGGTTCAGGCCGCCGGCGTTGGCGACGATGCGCACCCCGCGGTCCCGGGCCAGCCCGAGGCATTCTTCGAGCTGGGACAGGAACGTCTTGGCGTAGCCGCGCTCGGGATGTTTCATCCGGTCACGACCGAGAATCAGCATGGTCAGCTCGGCCAGGTAATCGCCGGTCAGGTAGTCGAGCTGGCCACCAGTCAGCATTTCGCGCATGGCGGAATGCCGATCTCCGTAAAACCCCGAGCAGTTGCCGATGCGAACCGGCGCCGA
This sequence comes from Mycobacterium sp. TH-M25, assembly GCF_057473665.1. Lineage (NCBI taxonomy): Bacteria > Bacillati > Actinomycetota > Actinomycetes > Mycobacteriales > Mycobacteriaceae > Mycobacterium > Mycobacterium sp. TH-M25. The sequence goes on along the minus strand of NZ_JBYCLA010000215.1, from coordinate 1,363 downwards.
CGACGCTGCCACGGGGCCCTCCCTCCAGCCGACAGCGACCGCCACCAACCAACCGGTAGGTTAGCCGAGTCGGCAGGTGTCCCGTCAAGGCTCTGGACGCTGATTTTTGCCCTTAGCAGGTCAGCGATTACTATTACCGTTAAATCGTCGCTGCCGAGAGCTCTTCCGCGGCGACCCCCCTACCAGGAGTAAGGCCTGATCATGGCTGTGCCAAAGCGGCGGATGTCGCGCTCGAACACCCGTAGCCGACGTGCGCAATGGAAGGCTGAGAAGCCAGAGTTGGTCGGCGTGACGGTGGCAGGACGGCAGCACAAGGTTCCTCGTCGGCTGCTCAAGGCGGCGCGCCTCGGCCTGATTGACCTCGACCGCCGCTAGCTTCTTTCCCGTGACCATTCACTTCGTCGATAGTGCCAATAGTTTGCGGACGGCCGATTCAGGCCCACTCTCAGCACCTTCTCAGGCGCTTGGATAAAACTGGTAGCTGTGCGAATTCTTGTCGTTGACGACGACCGTGCGGTGCGTGAGTCGCTGCGCCGCTCCCTTTCCTTCAATGGCTACTCGGTGACGCTTGCCGAGGACGGCGTCGAAGCCTTGGAGATGATTGCCGCCGACCGGCCCGACGGGGTCGTGCTCGACGTGATGATGCCCCGGCTGGACGGCCTCGAGGTATGCCGGCAGCTGCGCAGCACCGGGGACGATCTTCCGATCCTGGTGCTGACCGCCCGCGACACCATCTCCGAGCGCGTTGCCGGCCTCGACGCGGGTGCCGACGACTATCTGCCCAAGCCGTTCGCGCTGGAAGAGCTCTTGGCGCGGATGCGGGCTTTGTTGCGCCGTACGAGAATTGAAGACCCCTCCGAAGCCGTGGCGATGACGTTCGCCGATCTCACCCTCGATTCGGTGACTCGCGAAGTCACTCGGGGTACCCGTCAGATCAGCCTGACCCGCACGGAATTCGCTTTGCTGGAGATGCTGATCGCCAATCCGCGTCGGGTATTGACGCGTAGCCGCATTCTCGAAGAGGTGTGGGGTTTTGATTTCCCCACGTCCGGTAATGCGCTCGAAGTATACGTCGGGTACCTGCGTCGTAAGACCGAGGCCAGCGGCGAACCACGTCTGATCCATACCGTTCGTGGAGTGGGATACGTGCTTCGCGAAACTCCGCCCTGATGCCGCTGAAGACACTCCGATGCCGCTGAAGACACTGTTCCGTTGGCGACACAGAGTGCCACTGAGGACGAGCACGTCCCTGTCGCTGCGCGGGCGGGTCATGCTGCTGGCCATGTCGATGGTGGCGATGGTGGTCGTCTTGATGGCCGTCGCGGTGTATGCGGTGATCTCCGCAGCGCTCTACAAGGACATC
>NZ_JBYCLA010000214.1:0-4974 GCF_057473665.1 Mycobacterium sp. TH-M25 | reverse complement strand
CCGCTCCGCACACGATAGCGACGAGTAAGGCGATCCAGGAGAACCGCGTCAGCCATCGCTCGGCGGCCATGCCCGCGTAGTACACCAGCGCCGTCGTCCCGCCGGCCCAGCACAGCGCCCCGGAGAGGTTTGCGACGAGGAACCTGTCGTACCGCATCTTCAGGGCCCCGGCCAACGGCCCGGCGAAAATCCGCAGCAGCGCGATGAAACGGCCGAAAAACACCGCCCGCGCGCCCCAGCGCGCGAACAAGCGCTCGGCGAACAGCATGTGCCCGGGACCGAAATGGCTCGGGAAACGGCGACCCAATCGGTCGAACAGTGGCAGTCCCAGACGACGTCCGATCGCGTAACCGGTCGAGTCGCCGATCGCCGCTCCCAACACCGCGGCGACACCCACGCCGATCGGATTGACCGCTAACTCGTGGCGAGATGACAGCAACGCGGCGCTGACCAGCACAATCTCGCCGGGCAGCGGGATGCCCAGGCTTTCGAGGCCGACAACGGCGCCCACCATGCCGTACACGAACAGTGGGGGGACCGATTGCAGCAGGGCATCCACCGTCATGTCTAAAGGATGCACGACAGCTCCACATGACCAACGGCCGGACGGCATCACGGTAGAGTCATCGCGGTAGCTACTGAGACTCATTCAGCGACAATAGGATTCGTTCATGGCGGTGTGAATGGTTGTCATGTGGAAGGCTGGGGACACGTCGCCGTGCGTCGACGCGATCCGCGTGCGCACGACGGCGCAATCTCCGATGAGTATCGTCAATATCGCCGACGCGCTGAATGTGCATCCCAACACCGTGCGCTTTCACCTCCGCACCTTGGTCAGCATGGGCCGTGCAGAGCGGGTCGCATCGGCCCGCAAAGGTCCCGGTCGGCCCGCCCTGATGTTCCGGGCAATTCCGCGGATGGACCCCGGCGGCCTCCGCCATTATCGGCTGTTGGCCGGGATTTTCGCTTCCGGCCTGTCCGACGATCGCGACGCCGCGGCCAAGGCGATGGCTCCGGGTCGCAACTGGGGTCCTACGCTGCAGCGGTCCGTGCCGACCACGGCCGGTGTGCCGGACGCCGAGGAGTCGATCGATCAGCTTGTCGATCTGCTCGACGAGCTTGGATTTGCCCCCGAGCGGCGATCCGAACAGGTCGAGTTGCGGCACCGTCCATTTCTCGAGGTGGCGGAGAAACAGCAAGCCGTCGTCTGCCTGACCCACCTGGGTCTGACGCGGGGTGCGCTGGAAACCTGGCAGGCCCCGATCACGGTCGATCGGCTCGATGCCTTCGTCGAACCGGATGAGTGCGTGGCGCATCTGGCTCGGAAAGCCGCCGCGACGTGAGCCCGGTCTCAGCGCTCGCCGCCGCCGTCGCCTTCGTCTGGTTGGGCATGGTGCTCGCGATTTCGTTTCTCGAAGCACCGCTGAAATTCCGCGCGCCTGATGTCACGCTGCGGATCGGCCTGGGCATCGGTCGACTGGTGTTCCGCGCGCTCAACGCCGTCGAGGTCGTCTTCGCGCTCGCCATCGTGGGAGCGGTCGCCATTGCCCCGCCGCCGCCGGGTGTGACGGCGCCGCTGGCGGTCGCGGTCGCGGTCTTGGCGGTGCAACTCGTGGTGGTTCGGCCGCGGCTGTCTCGGCGCTCGGATCACGTGTTGGCCGGCCGCGAAGCGCCGCGTTCGCGCGGGCATCTGGCCTACGTCGGTCTCGAAGTGATCAAGTCGCTCGCGTTGATCGCCGGCGGCGTTCTTCTACTATCCAGTTAGGGGGCAATCCGAAGGGCTGATGATGGAATCCGTCTCATTGACCGACGTCGCCGCCGAACAGCTCGCCGCGGCGCGCCAAGCGCACAGCGGTCGGGCCTCGCACACCATCCACGGCGGTCACGCCTTCGAGTTGCGCCAGACCGTGGTCGCGCTGGTAGCCGGCCACGAGTTGGCCGAACACCAGAGCCCCGGCGAAGCGACGCTGCAGGTGCTGCAGGGCCACGTCGAATTGCTCGCCGGCGACCAGACGTGGACGGGACGGTCGGGTGAGCACGTCACAATTCCGTCCCATCGGCATGCGCTGCGGTCGGTGGAGGACTCCGTGGTGCTGCTCACCGTGGTCAAGAACGTCCCCTCGGCGTAATCGGATGCTTTCGACACCCTGGTCGCGGGCTGGGGTCGTCAGGTCGCTGACGAGACTTAATCCAGCGCGACTCCCCACGGCGTGTCGTCGCAGCGAGTTACGTGTCGGGGCAGCCGCGCGTGCGGAGCGCCGCTCGGGTCCGCCGCACGACGTCGTCAGGCGTGTCGTCGGCGATCACCCGGATGACAATCCATCCCAACGACTCCAGCGTGCGCACTCGCCACTGGTCCTTGGCGTATTGTCTGCGGTTGGTCCGGTGATGGTCGCCGTCGTATTCGACAGCGACTTTGTATGCCTCCCAGCCCATGTCGAGCAAAGCGATCAGCCGCCACCGCTGGTGGACGGGTATCTGCGTTGTTGGGGCGGGAAGTCCGGAGTCGATCAACAGCAGCCGTAGCCAGGTCTCTTTCGGAGACGCAGCACCGCCGTCGACGAGCGACAACGCTGCCCGCAGCTGTCGCAGACCGTGGGCGCCCGGATGCGCTTCGATGAGCAGTCGCACATCCTCGATAGAAACTGGATGGGCTCGCACGAGTGCGTCCAGTCGCGCCACCGCCGCGCAGCGCGGCAGCAACCGACCGAGGTCGTAGACCGTGCGGACCGCGGTGGTGACCGGGAGCCCCGCGACGTGAGTGAATTCATCAGGGCCAAGCGAGTAGTTGCGGGTGATGATGCCGGCAGGTGCATGTGGGTTGCGCCATATCAACTCGACGGGCACGTCGTCGTCGATCCAGTCGGAGCCATGCAGTGCCGCAGCAGCGAGTCCGGCGAGGACGCCGCGACGGTTCGACCAGAGCCACGCGCCCTCCGACCGTTGCCGGAGCGAGGGAATCGTGTACTTCGGCAGATACACGTCGGGATAGATCGATTGGAATCGCGATCGGAGCTGATACGCAGTCAGCTCGCCGTGACGTACAGCTTCGCTGCCGAGGAATATCTCACGCACATAAGATCGGAGCCTTGGTCGACCGCAATGGTTCCCGAGACGTAAGCCAGTGCGACGTCCATCGGCGTGTCGTCGCAACCAGATATGTGTCGGCAGAAACCAGAAACGGTTAGATCGCCCGCACGTAGCGTTTGTTCATCACTCGCTGAACCAGCGAGGTGAACGGGCCACCCGCTTTGCTCCACCACGCCGCCGGTCGGGAGAAGGCCGAGACCTCGGCGAACACCGCAGAGGTGACCGGATCGTGGCGCACCACGAACCGTTCCTCACCGATCTCAGGGTGCCCCGGCAGCGTGCCGTAAGCGAAGCCGCGCAGATGCGGCTCGTCGACAACGTAGACGACGCGGCACGGCGCCTTGAGGAAACCGGCCTTCACCACGACGACGGTGTCGGCGGTGACACTGTCGCTGGTCGCCTCGACGCGTAGGCCGGCGCCGCGCTGCATGCCCCAGTGCATGACCGCGTCGGCGGCCTCTTCGAAGCGGAGCCGACCCATGCCGATGTGGGCCGAATAGCCCATGTGCTTGTACCCCGGGGGAAACGGCCCGGCGGTCGCGCCCACTTCCGGATAGGTGAATGGCAGCTGCGTGATCGTGTGCAAATCCACCAACCCAGCTTGCCACGCGGGCCTGGCCGGATTTTCCGGGCAGGCGTACGGTCGGCGACGTGCCCACCCAAGCCCCCGCTCACGCATCCGGAACGTTCACTCTCGGCGGCGATCTCACGATCAATCGCCTCGGCTACGGGGCCATGCGCCTCACCGGCAAGGGGGTGTGGGGCCCGCCCGCCGATCGGGACGAGGCGGTTCGCGTGCTGCGGCGCGCGGCCGAACTCGGTGTCAACTTCATCGACACCGCCAACTCCTACGGCCCCTACGTCGCCGAGGAGATCATCCGCGAGGCGCTGCATCCCTACGACGGGCTGGTGATCGCCACCAAAGCGGGACTGCTGCGCACCGGGCCCGACGTGTGGATCCCGCTGGGCTTTCCCGCCTACTTGCGCCAGGAGGCCGAACTGAGCCTGCGCCGCCTGGGCGTCGACACCATCGACCTGTTTCAGCTGCACCGCATCGACGACAAGTTCCCGCTCGAAGACCAGATCGGTGAGCTGGTCCAGCTGCAGCAAGAAGGCAAGATCCGCCACATCGGGCTCTCCGAGATCAACGTCGACCAGCTGCACGCCGCGCAAAAGGTCGCGCAGATCGTGTCGGTGCAAAACCTCTACAACCTGACCAACCGCAGCGCGGAGGCCCTGCTCGACGAGTCGACCAAACAGGGCATCGGGTTCATCCCGTGGTTCCCGCTCGCCGCCGGCCCACTCGCAGCTCCCGACGGCCCACTGGCCCAGCTCGGCACCGAACACGGCCACGCGACGCCCTCGCAGCTGGCGCTGGCGTGGTTGCTGAAACGTTCGCCGGTGGTGCTTCCGATTCCGGGCACCTCGAGCGTGGCCCACCTGGAAGAGAACATCGCCGCCGCCGAGATCGAACTCAGCGACGACGAGTTCGACACGCTGAGCGCGCTGGGGGAGCGCAACGCCAACTAAAGCCGAGTCGTCGCCGGGCAATACGGTGTTCGGGTGGCATCCCATGACGCGTGGCATCCCGGCGGCGGATTCAACCCGCCCGATCCCAGCACCAGGGGCGGGCCGGATTACGGCAGGTTTATCGACGGAGTTCGCGCCCTGCAGGACCACGCGCGTGCGGTTGACGCGCCGGACGAGGTGATCACTGAGGCCGCAGACCTGCTGGACAAGCTGTCCGGGCTGCTCGCCCCCTTCGCCCCCGACGAATGGCGATCACCGTCGGGGCGCCGGATGGACCTGCCGGGCCGCGGCAACATCTTGACCGTCCCGATGTCGGCCCACAAGACCGACGACGGACGTATCGAGGGTTGGGCC
>NZ_JBYCLA010000213.1:0-3926 GCF_057473665.1 Mycobacterium sp. TH-M25 | reverse complement strand
ACCGTGGCCGGATCGCGTCCCATTGACGAAGGGCACTGCGCGCAAGCCGGTGGATGTCGCGCTGTATGCGGCGCTGTTGGCGATGACGTTGGGGGCGTTGTTTTCCGATGGCACCGGCCCGATTCGAGAGTTGGGCACCACCGTGGGGGTGCTGCCGGTGTGGGAGATCGTGCTTATTCTGGTAATCCTTGCGATGCTTGGGCTTCGCGACAAAGTGATCTTCCTGGCCGCCCGCGGCGAGGTTTACGCGACGCTGACGGTGACCTTCGTGTTCGGCGGCTCGAACGCCACAGACATGATCGTCGCGGCCAAGCTGGTGTTCCTGGTGATCTGGATGGGCGCAGCGACGTCAAAGCTCAACCGGCACTTCCCGTTCGTGATCTCGACGATGATGTCTAACAACCCGCTGCTGCGGCCGCGGTTTGTCAAACGGATGTTCTTCGAGAGGTTTCCCGACGACCTGCGGCCGGGACGATTGTCACGGATCTTCGCCTACGTCAGCACGTTCATCGAGATGTGTGTGCCTATCGTGCTGTTTTTCGCTCACGGTGGCTGGCCAACCGTGGTGGCCGCGACGGTAATGGTGTGCTTCCACCTGGGGATCCTGACGGCGATCCCGATGGGCGTGCCGCTGGAGTGGAATGTCTTCATGATCTTCGGTGTGCTGTCGCTCTTTGTCGGCCATGCTCAGCTGGGTCTGAGTGACCTGAGAAATCCGGTGCCGGTGGCGATTCTGATCGCTCTGGTCGCGGGAATCGTCGTCGCGGGTAACGTGTTCCCGCGCAAGATCTCGTTTCTGGCCGGCATGCGCTATTACGCCGGCAACTGGGACACCACGCTGTGGTGCGTTAAACCCTCGGCCGACGAGAAGATCAAGAGGGGCATCGTGGCGATCGCGAGCATGCCGCAGGCTCAGCTGGAGCGCTTTTACGGCAAGGAGCGGGCGCAAATTCCGATGTACCTCGGATATGCGTTCCGCGCCATGAACACCCACGGCAGGGCGCTGTTCACCCTGGCGCATCGGGCGATGGCCGGCCACAACGAAGATGACTATGTCATCACCGACGGAGAACGGATCTGCAGTACCGCCGTCGGGTGGAATTTTGGCGACGGCCACATGCACAACGAGCAACTGATCACCGCGATGCAGCAGCGCTGCCACTTCGCACCCGGCGAGGTGCGTATCGTGCTACTCGACGCGCAGCCGATTCACAAACAAACCCAGGCGTACCGGCTGGTGGACGCGGCGACAGGCGAATTCGAGCGCGGTGTGGTCAGGGTGGCCGACATGGTGACTCGGCAGCCCTGGGCCGACGATGTGCCGGTCCAGGTGCTGTCCGAGCCAGCCGACGAGTCCGAGGTGACTTAGGCCCCGGCCCGCACCTGGTGCGCTGCAGCAACCATGTTCTGCAGCGACGCGCTCACCTCGTCGACCGATCGGGTCTTCAGACCGCAGTCAGGGTTAACCCAAAGTCGTTGCATCGGTATAGCTTTCAATGCTGCGTGCAGCGACTTGGCCATCTCGTCGGTGCTTGGTACCCGCGGCGAGTGGATGTCATAGACGCCCGGGCCTACGCTGTTGGCGAAGCCGACCGCGTTCAGGTCGTCCAATACCTCCATGTGTGAGCGCGCCGCCTCGATGGATGTGACGTCGGCGTCCAGGTCGGCGATAGCTCCAATCACCTCGCCGAACTCTGAGTAGCACAGATGAGTGTGGATCTGCGTCGAGTCGGCAACCCCCGAGGTCGCTAGGCGGAAAGCCCTTACCGCCCAACGTAAGTACTGGTCTTGATCAGCGCGGCGCAGTGGCAGCAGCTCACGTAGGGCGGGCTCGTCGACCTGGATGATCGCGATCCCGGCGGACTGTAGATCCACGGTCTCATCGCGAATCGCCAGTGCCACTTGGTTCGCGGTGTCGGCCAGCGGCTGGTCGTCGCGAACGAACGACCAGGCCAAGATCGTGACCGGTCCGGTCAACATGCCCTTCACCGGTTTGTCGGTCAGGGACTGTGCGTAGGTGATCCACTCGATTGTCATCGGGTGGGGCCGGGACACGTCGCCGTAGAGGATCGGCGGACGTACGCAACGGCTGCCGTAGGACTGCACCCAGCCGTGCTGTGTGGCGACGAAGCCCTCCAGCTGCTCGGCGAAGTACTGCACCATGTCGTTGCGCTCCGGCTCGCCATGGACCAGTACATCGAGCCCGAGTTGCTCCTGCAGCTTAATGACTTCGGCGACTTCTTTTTTCATCCTGCTGATGTACTCGGCCTCGTCGATCTCAGCGGCCCGCAGCGCCGCGCGCGCCTTGCGGATCGGCGATGTCTGCGGGTAGGAGCCGATCGTCGTGGTCGGCAGCGGCGGCAGGTGTAGGCGCGCGTCCTGGCTGGCGCGGCGCTGCGCCGCCTCGCCGCGGTGCGCACCGGACGAGACGATCGAGTCGATACGCGCACGGACCTGCCCGTTGTGCAGCCGCGGATCGCTGCGCCGCGAGGCAACGGCGGCATTGGACGCCGCGATTTCATCGGCGACCGCGTCGCGCCCGTCGCGAAGTGCGCGTGCCAGCACGACGACTTCGGCCACCTTTTCCGCACCGAACGCCAGCCAGCTGCGCAAGTTGTCGTCCAGGTCGGTTTCTAGTTCCAGCGAATACGGCACGTGCAGCGTGGAGCACGACGTCGAAACAGTAACGGTGGCTGCCGAACCCAGCAGGGTCGCCAGCTTGCCCAACGCAGATTCCAGGTCGGTGCGCCAGATATTGCGTCCGTCGACGATGCCGGCGACCAGAGTCTTGGTAGACAGCTCGGGCACGGCGGCCACCGCGGTCTGCGCACCGGCGACCAGGTCGATGCCAATCGCCTCGATGGGTGTGCGGGCCAGCCCCGCCAAGGAAGCACCGGGATCACCGAAGTAAGTGGCTACGTAGATGGCGGGTCGGTTGCTCACTGAGCCGAGCGCGTTGTACACCGCCTCCGCCAAGGCCGGCGCATCGGGGGACAGATCAGTCACCAGCGCCGGCTCATCGAATTGCACCCATTGCGCGCCATTCTCGGCGAGTAGCGACAGCAGCTCGGAGTAGATTCCCCCCAGCTCCTGCAGCCGCTCGACCGGTGCGCCCCCGCCATTGATGTCCTTGCTCAGCAACAGAAAGGGGACCGGCCCGATAACGACCGGGCGGGCCGGAATCCCTTGCGCAAGTGCTTCTTTCAGCTCAGAAAGCACCTTGTCCGGGTTCAGTGTGAACGTGGTCGCGGGCTCGATCTCGGGAACCAGGTAGTGGTAGTTGGTGTCGAACCACTTCGTCATCTCCAGCGGCTCGATGTCGTCGTTGCCGCGCGCGAGCGCGAAGTACCGATCCAGGTCGTCGGGGACTTTTGTTGCCCGGGCCGGCAGCGCGCCCAGCATGACCGCGGTGTCGAGCATCTGGTCGTAGTAGGAGAAGGTGTTCACCGGTACCGAATCCAGGCCGGCGGCGGCCAAGTCCGACCACATGTCGCGGCGCAACGACGCGGCAATGGACTCTAGTTCTGATCTGCTGATACGTCGGGCCCAATAGCCCTCGGTCGCTCGTTTGAGTTCGCGGCGCGGACCGATGCGTGGGGAGCCAGTAACGGTTGCGGTGAATGGTTGAGCGGTCACGAGTTCGTCCTTTAATTAGCAGGGTGGTCACCGCCAGCGGACGCACAGCCGATCCGATGCGGCAGCACCTAATCTTTTTAGAGGTACTACCGCTAACGGCTCCGGCCAAACGCCCATTCCACGAGGCGGTGAGCCGTCGGACGCGGCGCGCCCGACACAGCCGGCAGGTCTTCGGACTCGCAGGCGCGCACCGGTAGGTGCTCCTTAAGGCCGTCGCTTCCCAGTCTCGGATTTCCTAAGACCAGTGCTTCGAGACGGCGGTCGTTCCTGCATACCGCTGCGGGACAGTC
>NZ_JBYCLA010000212.1:0-5837 GCF_057473665.1 Mycobacterium sp. TH-M25 | reverse complement strand
CGAGGAGGTGGTGTCGGACAAGCCGACCGAGGAGTCGGTGGCGCAACTGGCCAACGCGCTGACGATCGTCTCGTCGATCGGATCGGTGTGCGAATTGCCGGCGGTGATGAAGTTTTTCAACGGCAACCCGACGCTGGGCTCGCTCAGCGGCGGCATCGACCACTTCACCGGCAAGGCCGGACTCAAACGCTGGCACGCCATCGCCGATATCGTCGGGCGCGGCTGGGACGACGTGCTCGGCGCCGTCGACAAGATCGTGACCATCCCCGAGGTGGACAGCACGGCGTCGGAGGCTGCTGCGACGGAGTTGGACGAACCGTTCGAAGAAGAGGTGCTCGAAACCGAGTCGGAGACCCCCGACGACGAAGCAGAGCCCGAAACCGTTGCTGCCGGCGACACCCCAGCCACCCGGGCGGCCGGCGACGAGGTGGTGCTGGGCAGTGACGAGGACTTCTGGGCGAAGGTCGGCATCGACCCGGTTACGATCATGACCGGGACAAGCACCTTCTACACCTTGCGCTGCTACTTCGACGATCGCCCGATCTTCCTGGGCCGCAACGGAAGAATCAGTGTGTTCGCCTCCGAGCGCGCACTGGCCCGCTACCTCGCCGACGAGCACGACCACGATCTCTCCGATCTGAGCACCTACGACGACATCCGCACCGCAGCCACTGACGGCTCATTGGACGTCCACATCACCGACGACAACGTCTACGTGCTGAGCGGCCTGGCCGACGACTTCGCCGGCGGGCCGGACGCGGTCGACCGGGAGCAACTCGATCTGGCCGTCGAGTTTCTTCGCGACCTCGGGGACTATTCCGAAGACACCACCGTGGACAAGGCGCTGGCGATCGACGAGCCATTGGGCAAGCTGATCGCCTACGTCTTGGACCCCGACTCGACCAGCAAGCCCGCCGCCCCCTATGCCGCGACGGTGCGGGGGTGGGAAGAATTGGTGCGCTTCGCCGAGTCGCGGCTCAGGCGCGAATAGCGCCGCAAGCCTGCGACGACGTGTGATCGAGCGTCGCGGCTCAGGCGCGAATAGCGCCGCAAGCCTGCGACGACTTGTGATCGAGCGTCGCGGCTCAGGCGCGAATAGCGCCGCTAATCCGGGAAGTTCACATCCTTGGTGACAGCCTTCCACTCCTCGATCGACGCGGACGTTGCGGCAATTTTGTCGCGCATCGCCTTGAGGACGTCGCGGCCCAGCAGCAGCCGCAGCGGCGGCTCATCAAGCTTGGTCACCATCAGCACGGCGTCGGCCACCCTGCGCGGGTCGCCCGGCAGATGGTCGGCGAACTGCTTGATCAGATCCTTGCGCGCCGCCACATCTTGATAGTCGGCAATCGGGTTGGCCGACTCTTTCATCGATCGCGAGGCCCAGTCGGTGCGGAACGCGCCCGGCTCGATCGCGGTGACCTTGATACCCAGCGGCCGCACCTCGGTCGCCAGCGCCTCGGTCACCGCCTCCAGCGCGAACTTCGTCGACGAGTAGTAGGCGTTGGGCGGGTTGGCGACCAGGCCCGTCATCGACGAGATGTTGACGATATGCCCCGACCGGCGGGCCCGCATCGACGGCAGCACCGCCTTGATCATGTCGACTGATCCGAAATAGTTGACGTCGAACAATTTTCGAACCTCGAGATCCTCACCTTCCTCTACCGCGGACAGGTAGCCGTGGCCGGCGTTGTTGACCAGCACGTCGATGCCGCCGAACGCGTCGTCGGCCGCCGCGACCGCGGCGGCGATCTGGCCGGCATCGGTCACATCGAGCGCCACGGCCAGGGCCCGGTCGCCGAATTCGTCGACGAAGTCGTGCACCGCGTCGACCCGACGGGAGGTGACCACGACGGAGTGGCCGTCCTGCAGTGCGGCGCGGGCGATTTCGCGGCCGAAGCCGGTGGAGCATCCGGTGATCAGCCACCGAGCCATCTCAGGCCGTCCCTTCCGGCAGACGCCGCAGATACGCAAGACGCCGGTCGGCCAGTTCGGCCTTGCGCTGCTCGGCGCTGACCCGCGGCAGATGCGGCACTTCGTCATCGAGGTGGTCCAGCTTGATCACCCGTCCGCGGGCGCCGAGATCCTCACGCGGCCCGTCCTTTCCGAACTCCGCCATCCGCAGCGTCAGAATCCCTTCCCGCAATCCGTCCGAGTCGATCCAGTTCGCCACGCCGGGATCGACGGGTGAGATCACATAGCTGTAGCTGCCGTCGTCGTTGGGATGCGACTGCGCCTTGTTCAGGCTGCCGGTGCGATCGACCAACTCCAGCGTGGTGCCCCAGATGTTGCTCAGCGGAACGGTGAAATATTCGGCGCCACCGTCGCCGACATCCACGACGAACGCCTCGTCCTCGGTCAAATCGAATCGGCCCATCACGTAGACCTGATTGCGCATTGCGCCCACCTTGTCGGCGGACCAGGCCAGGTTGAAATGATTGGGCGGCATCTTGTAGACGCCATGGCTGAGCTTTCCGGTGAAGTTCGCGAAGTGCGCCATCATCGCTGCGGTCGCCTCGGCCTGCTCGTCGATCGTGCGCGCCGGCATTGCCGGCGGGCCGCCGAGTCGTTGTATTTCAACGTGATTGGGGTCGTCCCGGCCCCAATCCAGCAACACGTCGCGGATGTAGAACTCGTGTGCGGCGGGGGTGCTGCGCACGTGGTTGGGCCGCCCGTTGGCCGGATCGGCATCGACGGTGATGGTGAAGCTGCCGTCGGAATCCACCGCCATGGTGCGACCGTCGAGCACGTCGACGGTGCCCATGTTCGCGTCCCACAGGGTGAAGTAGTTCTCGGTCATGCGATGTCGGCCGACGCGCCCGTGAATCTCGTACCGCTGGTCACCGCAGATCGGGATGACCCGATACACACTGTCGGGATTGTCTATACCCCAACGTGATCCAGGTATTCGACGGCCGTTGACCGGATGGGCCAACCGGGTGATGCAACTGACCTTGGGTCGTAGCTTGTCCTGGTTGGACGACCACACCGCCGCCGAGAACATCACCTCGGCGAACGCGGCATCGAATCGCCCGCGCATCGCATCAGATGCCTTGGCCCGGCCCAGCCAGGTTTCGGCGACGGTGCGGTAGGCCGCTTTGACGATCGGATGCTCGGTCAGTTCGAGCGCAGCCAACTCCTGTTCGTGTTGAGCTGCCGTGGCGACCGGGTCGTCGTGCATCACTGTCCTCACTTCCCGACATACTGTTCGAAATGCTTGTTGTACAACGCAAACCGCTCCTCGACGTCCTCCGGGCGCAGGCCGTAGTCAGCCAGGCTGTAGGCCGGGCGCACCGCCTCGCGGGGACGCTGCTTCAGCCACTGCCGCATTGCCGACTCCGCCTCGCCGGTCAGCGGTAGGTCGATGGCGTCATAGACACGGGCCACTTGCCCGATCGGGTCCCCTACCGCGTCGTCGAAGCCGATGTCGGTAACCCGGGCCGCTTCGTCGGTCCAGCCATCCCGCACCGCCATCGCACGGTCGTTCGTCCACCCCATCCGCTGCAGCCACTGCGCGCCGACGCGGTGCGGGTCGACGTCGTCGGCATGCATCGCATGAAGGGTGTGGTTGAGGCTGGCACCCGAGGCGATAGTGGCGCACGGATCACGGTGCATGTGGACGATGTGGAGATCACCGAACCGGGCCCGCAGAGCGCCCAGATAGCCGAGGTGAGCCGGTGACTTGAGCACCCAGCGCGTCGCGGACTCGCCGCCCCGTCCCAGAGATCTCTGCCGCTTCTGCCACTGCAGGAATTGCAGCATCCGGTGCAGGTAGTCGTAGGCGGGCGTAAAGTCCTGCGCGTCGAGCCAGGACCGGTAGTTCGGCAGGTGGGCGCCGGACTCTGGGATATGCGACAGGAAAGCATCGGCGAGGAAGACGATCTCTTCCTCGGCCTCACGCGCATACATCGGATGGATGACGAACAGGTCCGGCGCGAGTTCGCGGGACTTGGCTTCCCGGGCCTCGCTGACCGCGATCCTCGGATCGCCGGCATCGGAGCCGCTGAATCGGTGATCGAGCCGGGGCGCCGCCTCGACCACCTCCCACCCGTAGGCACAGTGCAGGCGCGGGTCGGCGGCCAGCAGCCGCTGCAGGAGTGTGGTGCCGCTGCGCATCATGCCGACGACGACGATCGGCGCCTCGATGCGCTCGTCCAGAATTTCGGGATGCCGCCGGATCCATTCCTGAGTACGCAGCCGCATCCGCAAGCTGTGCACGATGCCGGCGCGCAAGATGTGCACGCCGACGACGTTCAGGTCGGCGATCGCGTAGTCGTCCAGCAGCACACTGAGCGGTTCCCTGAAATCCCCGGGCCCCCAGTCGGTCAAGGCCTCTTTGCGGATAGCGTCGGCCTGCACGCCGGCCAGGTCGAAGGGCGATGTCACGCGATCAGAATTTCAAGTGCTGGCTGACATCACCGATTTGGTCGACGAACATGGTCCGGCTGTCGAACCACCACGCGCCGTCCACGCGGTGAAAGGTGTCCTTGTAGTGCCCGGTGACGATCACCTGCAGCGGCAACGTCGGCGTTGCCTGGGTGACGCAATAGTAGGACCTGCTGCGCGCGGTGCCCTCGGCCTCGTTGATGTCGAGCTGGACATTGCTGGTGTTGTGCCGGGTTTTCGGGGTGCCGTCCTCGTAGATCCGGGTGGCCATCTCATACATCTTGCGCACCCCGGCGACGCCACTGAACACCGTCTCCGGCGGGCCGTCTTCGACCCCGCAGATGCGCCCGCGCGCGAAGAGCGCGGCCACGCCGTCGAGGTCGCCCGCGTCGAGAAGTTCGGCATAACGGTAGATGAGATTGGTGATGTCGCGCGCGCTGTCCGTCATGTCTCTGGAATCGTGTCAGACATATCGGGCATCTCGGCTGGTTTACGTTGAATCGCCGGGTACGTTTTTACAGTCATGGGTGAAATCGACAATATGGTCGCCGTCGTCACCGGCGCGGCGCGCGGCCAGGGGCGCAGCCACGCCGTCGCGCTGGCCGAAGAGGGCGCCGACATCATTGCCGTCGACATCTGCGCCGACGTCGACGCGATTCCCTACCCGCTGGCGACGCAAGCCGACCTCGAGGAAACCGCGCGACGGGTGCGAGCTGCCGGACGCCGGGTGGCGCCCGTCATCGCCGACGTCCGCGACCTGCCGGCGTTGGAGGCCGCCGTACAGGCCGGCATCGACGAGTTGGGCGACATCGACATCGTGATCGCCAACGCCGGCGTGGTGGCGATCGGCGACCCACAGATCCGCGCCGAACCGGTGTTCACCACCATTGTCGACACCAACCTCAAGGGCGTGTGGAACACGATGGTGGCGACCGTGCCGTCGATTATCCGCAAGGGCCGCGGCGGTTCTGTCGTGCTGGTCAGCTCGTCGCAAGGGCTGATCGGCCGCGGGGGCGACGGCAGCGCCGCGATGTTCGCCTACGCCGCGTCCAAGCACGGCGTGGTGGGCCTGATGCGATCTGCGGCCAATGCCTATGGGCCACACAAGATCCGGGTCAACTCGGTCAACCCTGGTGGTGTCGCGACACCGATGATCATCAACGACTTCGTGATCGACGCGATGACCACCAACCCCAATCCGGCCGTCTCGCAGACCCTGCTGCCGGACGTGCCACTGGTCGAGGCGCAGGACGTCACCGAGGCGGTGCTGTGGCTTGTCAGCCCGCGGGCCCGCTTCGTGACCGGCATAGCCGTGCCCGTCGACGCCGGCCACGTCGTGATGTGACGAGCGGCTAGACCGAAGTTAAGGCTGTTTAAGTAGGCGAATTCTTCGGTTGACCTGGGGATTTGTTGGTTTTGGTGGGTGGTTGTTCTGGCTACGCGGCGATGGTGAG
>NZ_JBYCLA010000211.1:0-2935 GCF_057473665.1 Mycobacterium sp. TH-M25 | reverse complement strand
CTACTGACCGAGAGTGTCGATGACGGCACCAGTCGGCTGCGAATTCAGCCGCTGCGCGGGTACGACTCCGCCGGCGACCGGATCGCGCGCCTGCTGCTGTCCCGGATCGACGGGTTCAGTGCGGTCTCGGCGACGTCGTACGACCTCGCGTTGACCCGTGCCGAGCGTCATCCCGCCAACGGCCGCGGCCCGATCCGGATGCGTCCGGACACCTCGGCGGCCGCGGCTGTGGCGCAGCTGCTGGCGGGATTTACAGAGGCCATCGAGGAGAACGTACCGGGCACAATCGACGCGATCGACACCGAATTCCTGCACGACCTGCGGGTCGCGGTCCGTCGGACCCGTTCGATCCTCAAGCTGGTGGGCGACGTGCTGCCCGACGATCTGGCCGAGCGCTTCGCCCCGGAATTCAAGTGGCTGGGCGATCTGACCACACCGGTCCGCGACCTGGACGTCTACCTGCTCGAACTGGACACCATGGCGGCCCGCCTGAGGTCGGCCGCTCCGGGTGACCTCGAGCCGTTCCGGTCGTTCCTGGTCAAGCACCGCAGCGCCGAGCGGCGGCGCCTGGTGCGCGGGCTGCGCTCGCGGCGCTTCGAGCAGCTGATGAGCGACTGGCGCGGCGCGCTGGCCCAGGTGCCGGCCGACTCCCGGGGCGCGACGACGGTGGCGATGCTGGCGCGCAGGCGCCTGCGGCGGGCCTACCGGAACACCGCCCGGCGCGGTGGACGGATCCATCAGGACTCACCGAGCGACGACGTGCATGCGCTGCGCAAACGATGCAAAGAGCTGCGCTACCTGCTCGAGACGTTCAAGCCGGTGTGCGACATCGCCGCCCATGGTGCGCTGCTCAAGGAGCTCAAGTCGCTGCAGGACACGCTCGGCGACTTTCAGGATGGCGAGGTGCAGCGTGAAGCCGTCCGCGAGTTTGCCGTGACCATGATGGAACAGGGTGCGGCGCCGCCGCAGACGGTGCTGGCGATGGGGGAGATGGCCGCGCAACTCGACGCGCGTCAACTCAGCGCACGCGCGGCCTTGGCGGGTCGCCTGCGGCCATTCCTGGCCGAGGAGAATCGCACCCGAGTCAAAGCGCTGGTGCGCTGATGAAGGTCTACGCGACGTACAACATCAAGGGCGGTGTCGGTAAGACGTCGACCGCGGTGAACTTGGCGCATCTGGCGGCCCAGGACGGGCACACCGTGCTGCTGTGGGATCTCGACCCGCAGGGCGCGGCGACGTACATGTTCCGGGTGCAGCCAAAGGTCAAGGGCGGCGGCCGGGCGCTGGTGCAGGGGGCGCGGACGCTCGACGACGCGATCAAGGCCACCGATTTCGACGGGCTCGATCTGGTACCGGCGGACTTCCGCTACCGCCATCTCGACGTGCAACTCGACGAGACGAAGCGGCCGACGCAGCGGATCCGTGAACTGCTGCGACCGCTGGCGGGTCAGTACGACACGGTCTTTCTCGACTGTCCGCCGAGCATCTCGCTGCTGTCGGAAAACGTGCTGCACGCCGTCGACACCCTATTGGTGCCGATGATCCCGGCGACCCTGTCGGTGCGCACATTCGATCAACTGACCGATTTCGTCGGTGATTTCGACGGCCGCCGGCCGCGTGTTCGGGCGTTCTTCTCGATGGTGGACCGACGTAAACGCTTGCACTGCGACCTGGTGCAAAACCTGCCGTCGCAGCGGACTGGAATTTTGACCACATCCATTCCGGCGCTGTCGATCATCGAGCAGATGGCCGAACATCGGGCCCCGGTGACCGCGTCCGCCCCACACAGTCCCGCAGCCCACTGCTACAAGGCGCTGTGGTCCGAGATCATCCGCGACGAACTCGGGTGACCGCCGCGCAGGTTGTGCCCGCGCGACGGACGTCGTAGCCGCCAGCGCAGCGCCGCGGCGGCGATAACGCCGAAGCTGATCAGCAGCCCCATGTCGTGCAGCCACTGACCGGAGGTGTGCTTCCACGAACCATCGGCTTCGGCCAGGGGATTGACCGCATGCACATCGACGGTGGATGCCGCGGCGGCGAACCCCCATCTGGACGGCACCAGCGCGGCGATCTGCTCCAGCGGGACTCTGCCGGCGATCGGGAACAACGCACCGGCGAACACCATCGACACCAAGACGATCAACACGGCGATCAACACGACCTGCTCGTAGAGCCGAGCCGGCGAGGAGAACGCCAGCGCGACCAACGTCGTGACGATCGCGATGACGGCCAGCACGATGGACAACTCGACGGTGGCGGCTAACTTGCTGTGCCCCAACAGCACGGCGCCGTGAGCGGGCGCATGGTGCCCGACGGTCGCGACGACGGTGATCAGAGCGGTCTGGAGGATCGCGGTCAGGCTGTAGACGATCACCTTGCCAGCCAAGAACGCCGACGCCGACAAGCCGTGTGCTTGTTCGCGCCGGAAGATGCGCTGTTCGGAGAACAGGTCGCGGACGCCGAGCGCCGTTCCCATCACAACGGCGCCGAGGGTGAGCACCGTGAGAATCGCGACGGCCTGATCGGGGTTGTTGCCGTACCGGCTTGCCGGGCCCAGACCGGCAGCCCCGGGTATCAGCAACGAGATTGCTCCGAACAACACCGGAAGGATGGCCAAGAAGATGAAGTACCGTTGGTCGCCGATCATCAGCCAGGCTTGGCGGCGGGCAGATACGGCAATCTGGCGCAACACATTTCGCCGCTTTGCGGGAGCGTGCGCCATCTCCGTGGGCGTCGGCGGCGGTTCGGGCGGGGCGGGCTCCCCTCGACGGGCCAGGTAGTCGTCATGCGCGCCGTAGGGGTCGGTGCAGGCGCGTTCGACGATTTCGTTCCAGACGGTGGTGCCCAACTGTGGGCCGATCTGCGACGGTGGACCGGCGAACACCGGGATGCCGGTCGGGGTGAGCAGCACCACCTGGTCGCATACATCCAGGTC
>NZ_JBYCLA010000210.1:0-4917 GCF_057473665.1 Mycobacterium sp. TH-M25 | reverse complement strand
GGCCGAGTCTCAACGAGGAGCGTGACATGGCACGAGTCGTCATTCTCGGCGCTGGCATCGCAGGACACACCGCCGCCCTGCACCTGCGCCGATGGCTGCCCCGCAAGCACGAGATCGTCGTAATCTCCCCGAACGCCGACTGGAATTGGATCCCGTCGAACATCTGGGTCGGTGTCGGCAAGATGGACGCGAAGAAGGTGCTGATCCCGCTCAGGCCGATCTACCAGCGTAAGGGGATCGTCTTCCACCAGGCGATGGCGACCGCGATCCGCCCCGAAGGCACCGGCGAGGCGTCGTCGCCATCGGTGGATTTCATCTACACCGACGAGAAACACCCTGGTGAACCCGCCAGCGTCACTTATGACTACCTGGTCAACGCCACCGGCCCCAAGCTGAACTTCGGTGCTACCCCGGGCCTGGGGCCGGACGGACACTCCTACTCGGTGTGCACCGCCGAACACGCTGTCGAGGCGGCCGAGGCACTCGAGCGGGTCATCGCCAAGCTGAAGTCCGGTGAGAAGCAGCGCCTCGTGGTCGGAGTCGGACACGGCACCTGCACCTGCGAGGGCGCGGCGTTCGAGTACACCTTCAACGTCGAGCAGAGGCTGCGCGCGGCAGGCGTGCGCGACCTCGCCGAGGTCGTCTACCTCACCAACGAGTACGAGTTGGGCGACTTCGGCGTCGACGGAATGCAATTCATCGAAAAGGGCTTTCGGCAGTCCAGCCGGCTGTGGACCGAGTCGCTGTTCGGCGAGCGCGATGTCAAGGCCATTACGCAGGCGGCGGTGCACGAGGTGATGGACGGCAAGCTGCGCTACGAGCAACTCGACGGCACCGAACACGAGCTGCACTTCGATTTCGCGATGCTGCTGCCGCCGTTTCGGGGCGTCGATCTCGCCGCTTACGACAAGGACGGTAACGACATCTCGTCGGTGCTGTTCGCGCCGTCGGGCTTTCTCAAAGTGGACGCCGACTACTCCGGCAAGCCGTACGACGAGTGGTCGGCCGAGGACTGGCCGCACACCTACGAGTCGCCCGCCTACCCGAACATCTTCGCGCCGGGCATCGCGTTCGCGCCGCCGCACCCGATCTCGCGCCCTCGCACAAGCGTCAGCGGGACGGTCATCACCCCGAGCCCGCCGCGCACCGGCATGCCATCGGGCATCACGGCCAAGACGGTCGCCGAGACGATCCGCGACCGCATCACAAATCCCCAGGCCGCCGCGCACCGCGCCTCGATGGCGAGCATGGGCGCCGCGTGCGTCGCCTCGGCCGGAACTACCTTCCGGGGCGGCTCGGCCGCCGCGATGACGATGTTTCCGGTCGTCCCTGACCCGGTGAAGTACCCGGAAACCGGCCGCGACATCGCCGGCACATTCGGCGAGATCGGTTTGGCAGGTCACTGGATCAAGGCGATGCTGCACCATCTGTTTATCTATAAGGCGAAGGCCAAGCCGTTCTGGTGGCTGATCCCGGAATGAAAGGCGCACACATGGACGACGACAAAATCGACTCCGAGGTGGATATCCGGACCGCCGAAAGCATTGCCGACGCCCCCCGGCCCACCCACGCGACCCTGCGGAGACGTCAGAATCTCTTCATTCAATTCTGGCGTCTAGTCGGTATCACCGCCAAAATGGGGCGGGTCATCTTCCGCGGGCACGGCTGACCGGCCCCACACATCGGGCGAACGACCGTCTCAACGCGGACGTCGGCGTTGCGGAATTCGCAAGCTGCCACCGTCGGTGACGAGGTGCGCCGTCACGAAAATCCGTATAGCACCACCGCAACACCGACGAAAACGAGCACGACGGCGGTGATCGCCTGTTGCCGTCGTTGAATCCACCCTCTGATCCGTTCAAGCTGCGGATCAATCTGTGGGCCCAAGACGAGGTAGGCCAGGACGGGCGCTGCTACGGTCGACGTTGCCAGGCCCACGTAGTAGGCGACGGCCGCCACCACACCGACATCGGTTAACTGGACGGCAGCGATCTCCGTTCCCGCGGTCGCGCTGGCGGCAAGCACTTTCGGGTTGGCAAGCATGGGGAAGATACCTGCGGCGGCGGCCACTGCCGGAGTAATTCGGACAAACCTAGATTCCCATCCGGCCCTGTCCGGCGCGGTGGCGCGCCGCCACCACACCCACGCACCGACAAAGACAAGCGCCACACCTATCGTCACGACCACCCAGTCGGTCCACCGCGGTTCGCCTCCGTTGAGGCTCGCGAACAAGCGGGGAACGTGGATGAATGCCGTAGTCAGTGCCGCCAGCGAGGCCAATCTGCCCAGCAGGTAGGCGACGCTGGACGACTGCGGGCGGTCATTGTGCACGAGCAGCAGCAATGCCACCACAATCGGTATCGGAGAAAGCGCGACCGCGAGCGCCGGAGCAGTGAGCTTGGCCAGCATCAGCCCTGAAACGCCAAACGTGGCAACACTTTCCATGGGGTCAAGTGAAACATACCCGCCTGAACACCGCGATCAAGGAACGCTGCGCAGCAGCGCTTCGACCCTCACGCCGAGCCGGCGGGCACCAGTTCGGACCGGTCGATGGGGACTTGCTGGGTGAGGGCCCGCTTGCTGAACATGAAGTCGCGGGGGCGGTTGACGCAGTCGGCGGCAATGAGCTCGCCGGCGCGCAGGTAGAAGCAGGTGAAATCGCGGTCTCGGACCGGGTCGCCGCTGAGGACGACTTCGTCGTACCCGGAGTTGAGACCGGCGATCTGGAGTTTGAGATCGTATTGATCTGACCAGAACCATGGAAGCGCCGTGATCTTCTTGGACTTCCCGCAGACGGTCGCGGCGGCGACTTTGGCATGTTCGCCCGCGCTCGGCACGGACTCCAGACGTATGCGGCGGCCGTAACGGGCCATGTGGTGGCTGGCGCAGTCCCCGGCGGCCACGATATCGGGGTCACTGGTCTGGGCGTGGTCGTCGATCACGACGCCGTTGTCGACGGCCAGCCCCGCGGCGACGGCAAGCTCGGTGTTGGGCTCCACGCCGATGCCGACGATGACGAGGTCGGCGGGAATTGATTCGCCGCCGGCCAAGATTACTTCGCGGACCCTGCCGTCGCCGGACAGCGCCTCGACCAGCGCGCCGGTCCGGATGCTGACGCCCTGCTCCCGGTGGATCCGGTCGAAGAACGCCGACACCTCGGGGGCGGTGACCCGTTCGAGGACGCGCTCGGTCGCTTCGAGGACGGTGACCTCCAGACCCAATGCGCGCAACGAGGCGGCCGTCTCCAATCCGATATAGCCGCCACCGACGATCACCGCCCGCCGCCCGGGGGCGGTGGCCGCTCGGATCATCTCGACATCCGCGGCAGTGCGCAGGTAATACACGCCAGCCAGGTCGGTTCCCGGGATGGCGAGTCGTCGAGCGCCGGCGCCAGTGCACAGCGCGAGCTTGTCGTAGGGCAGCATGTCTCCGTCGCGCAACACCACGTGAGCAGTCGACCGGTCGATCGCCGTCACCGTCGCATCGAGGAGTTGGATTCGCTGCTTGGCGTAGAAGTCGGCGCTGCGGATCGCGAGGTCACCGGATGCGCATTTGCCGGCCAGATAGGCCTTCGACAGCGGCGGGCGTTGGTAGGGCAGCGCGGACTCCTCGCCGATCAGGACGACCTCGCCGATCCACCCTTCCTGGCGCAGGCTGGCCGAGAGTTGGGCGCCGGCATGGCTGGCCCCGACGATGAGGGCCCGCTGCGGTGTCACGTGTCGGATTTCGGGGTGAGACGAACCATCATCGTGCTGATGCCCCGCACGAAGTTGGACTGCACGTACTCCGGTTCACCGACGACCTCGATCTTGTCGAAGCGAAGAAGCAACTCCTCCCAGAGAATCCGCAGCTGCAACTCAGCCAGCCGGTTACCCATGCAGCGGTGCACGCCGAAGCCGAAGGAGATGTGGTTGCGGGCGTTGGTCCGGTCGATGATCAAGTCGTCGGGCCGTTCGAACACGCGCTCGTCGCGGTTGCCCGATGCGTACCACATCACCACCTTGTCGCCCTTGCGGATGAACTGGCCGTTCACTACGGTGTCGGCCTTGGCGATCCGGCGCATGTAGGCCAGCGGCGTTTGCCACCGGATGATCTCCGAGACCATGTTGGGGATCAGCTCGGGGTTGGCCTTCAGCTTCTCGAACTGGTCCGGAAACCGGTTCAACGCAAGAACACCTCCGCTCATCGAGTTCCGCGTCGTGTCGTTGCCCCCGACGATCAGCAACACCAGGTTGCCCAAGAATTCCATCGGACGGTTGATCAGATCTTTGGTGCTCTCGTTGCTCTGCAACATGGTGACCAGATCGAAGCCGGGTTCCTCCCCGGCAGCTGTCCGGGCCGCCTTGTCGTGCCAGAGTGCGGTGAAACTTCGCGCCATGTCGCGCATGGCGTCGAATACCTCGTCGTTGTCCGAGGGACCGCCGTTGGCTTGCTCCAGCGCGGTCGCGAGATCCGACCAGTAGACGAGCTTGCGGCGCTGCTCGTACGGGAAGTCCAGCAGGGTCGCGAGCATCCGCGCGGTCAACTCCACCGAGACGGTATGCACCCAGTCGAACGGCTGATCTACAGGCAGGTTGTCCAGTACCTCCTGGACGCGCGATCGGATCAGACCCTCCATCTCACGCAGGTTCTTCGGCGCCACCACCCCTTGGACGGCGGCCCGCTGCCTGTCGTGCTCTGGCGGATCCATCGCGATGAACATCGCCAGATCCAAGAACCGAGGCGGCGTTCCAATGATGATGAACGGCTCGGCTGAGAACACCTCGTGGTTCTTGTCGACGGCGACGATGTCGGCATGCCGCGTGACCGACCAGAACGGACCGAACGGACTGTTGGGCTGAAAGTGCACCGGAGCTTCGTTGCGCAAACGCTCGAAGTAGGACTGCCAGCGTCCCTGGCGGTAGAGGAAGGGGTTGC
>NZ_JBYCLA010000209.1:0-11907 GCF_057473665.1 Mycobacterium sp. TH-M25 | reverse complement strand
TACGTGGATGGCGAATTGCCGATCGATTCGATCGACCACCTGGTGAGCTTGAGTTAGCCCAAGTGCAGCCGCTCCCGGAGCGAGTCGGTGAGGAAGCGCACGGCCGACACCGGCCGAAAGTCGTGGGCCGCCTTGGTCAGCGCGGCGTGCGACTCATCGCTCAATTCGATCTCGGCCGCGGCGACGTTGAATTCGAGTTGTTCGACGCTCGAGGCGCCCGGAATGGCTACCACCCCCGGAAGCTTGATCAGCCAGGCCAGGGCCACCTGGGCCGGTTTGGCGTCGACGTCTTTGGCGACCTCGCGCAGCGTCTGCAGCAACGGCTCGATCCGGCGCAGATTCTCGGTACCGAACAGCGAGTTGATCGCGCGCACCCCACCGGGCCGGTTGTCCACGCCGTACTTGCCGCCGAGCAGTCCCTGCGCCAGCGGGCTGTAGGCGATGACGACGCGGTTCTGCTGTTCGGCGAACGGCACCAACCCATCGAGTGCTTGCGGATGCGCGAGCGAGAAGTGCACCTGGTTGCTGATCACCGGTCGGCCGAGTGCGGCGTCGGCCTGCTTCCACCGCGACAGCGAATAGTTCGAGACGCCGGCGGCGCCGATCGCGCCGCTGTCGAGTAGGTCGCGCATGCCCGGCATGATCACCGAGTCGGGAACCACTGGATTGGGCTGGTGGATCTGATACAGCGGAATTCGCGCCAACTGCAGTCGACGTGCGCTGGCGCGCTCGCGCTGTTTGACCATCGCCGGAAACGGCGCGACCGGAAAGATCTTGCTGGCCACCGCAACCTGATCGCGCTCGTCGCCCAGCGCCTCGCCGAGGATCCGTTCGCTTCGGCCGAGCCCGTACACCTCGGCGGTGTCGAAGAACGTGACGCCCAGTTCCCGTGCCCGGCGAACGATGTCACGGGCCGGCCCGGCGGCGTAGCCGTCGCCGTAGCCCCATTCGCGGGAGCCGAACTGCCAGGTGCCCAGCCCGATCCGGCTGACTTTTCCGATGCCGTCGACGTCGAGGTATTTCATTAAGCCCACGGTACTGACTGCGGCGATGGCGGCGTGTCGGGACGCACGGGATGTCGAAAATCGATGCGAGTAGCGACGGCCGGTACGCCTGCGATTACGCTGAACCTGCAGCGGGGGCGTTACACGAAAGGGCGAAAATGTCACGGACAGTGGTCGTCGGAGCGTCGAGTGGGCTCGGGCGTTGTATCGGTGTGGGCCTTGCCCGACGAGGCGGGCAGATCGCGCTGTTGGCGCGTCGTCGCGCGCGGATCGAGGCCGCAGCCGAGGAAGCCGGCTCGGGTGCGATCGCCATCGAATGCGACGTCACCGACGAGCAGTCGTGCCGGACGGCGTTCGACCGGGCGGCCGCGTCGATGGGCGGCATCGACAACCTCATCTACACGCCCGCGATCAGCCCGCTGGTGCGGATGGTCGATACCCGCGCCGACACCTGGCGGCGCATCTTCGACACCAACGTCATCGGTGCCTCGCTGGCGACGGCGGCGGCGATCCCACACCTGACCGCTTCCTCGGGAAAGGCGGTCTACCTCTCCTCGGATGCGGGTAGCTTCGGACCGCCGTGGCCCGGGCTCGGCGCCTACGGCGTCAGCAAGGCCGCGCTGGAGCGACTCGTGCAAGCCTGGCGGGCCGAACATCCCGACGTCGGCTTCACCTCCCTCATCGTCGGTGAGTGCGCCGGCGGTGAGGGCGACGCGGCAACCGGAATGAACGCCGGCTGGGATCCCGACCTCGCGATGAAGGCCTATCCGCTGTGGGTGTCCGGAGGCTGCATGCCCGGCAAGTTGATGCCCGTCGAAGACCTGATCGAAGTGGTGCAGACCATCCTGGCGACCAACTCCTCGACGTCGATGCCGGTGGTGGTGGCCCGCGGTGCCCCGGCCGCCCACGTCGCCTTCCCGGACACCAATTAGCCGAAGCCGCAAAGCCAATCGACACTGCCGTTACCGCGCGTCCTTTACAGTTGCGCTGACACTCACGAGCGAATGGAGACGCGGATGGCGTGGTTCATGGCCCTCCAGGGCCCACACCACACACCTCAGCAGTCGATGGTCTACGAACTTCAAGACGGGGTGGACGTCGACAAGATCGCCCAGGAGCTGGTCAGCTCCGCGACCCTGGACCGGGTGGTGGCCGTTCCCGCAGTCCTGTCCGCGAACAAGCGCAGACACCAGAAGGTGACGATCTACGTGCGGCCCGCCGCGTGGGGCTTGTGGTCCTTCTACGAGCTGTCCGAAGAGGACCGGCGCGAAATGGCAAAGAACAACCCGGTGATCAACGCGCTCGCCGCCGCGCAGCAGCGCGCGGCGGCGGCTCAGGGGAGGCAGGCGCCCGGCGGGCCGATGACCGTCCAGGTCAATCCGCTGACCGGCCAGGTCGGTCCGGCCAACTCCACTTAGCCGCTAAGCGGTGTGCTGATTATCGCCGGGGCCGTCGTCCAGCGAGGCGGCCCCCAGCGTGCTCAACATGCCGACCGCGGCCCGTTGCCAGGTGAACATCTCGGCGCGCTGCCGGGCACAGGTGCGGCGATGCTCTTCGGGGCGGCTGGCGATTGTGGTCACCGCCGCCGCGATGGCCGCCGGGTTGTTGTCGGCCAGCGCTCCGCTGTCGGCGGTGATGATCTCGCCCAGCGCCGACGTGCGCGACACCACGGCCGGTGTGCCGCAGGCCAACGACTCCAGCGCCGCCAGACCGAAGGTCTCGTGCGGGCCGGGCGCGAGCGCGACATCGGCGGTGGCCAGCAGTTCGGCGACGCTACGTCGATCGGAGATGAACCCGGTGAAGTCGACCGGCAGTCGGGCGGCCTGGCGCTGCAACCTGGCCCGCAGCGGTCCGTCACCGACCACGATCAGTCGCGCCTCGACCCCGGCGTCGCGCAAAGCGGCCACCGCGTCGATGCTGCGATCGGCCCGTTTCTCCACCGACAATCGGCCGCAGTGCACCAGCAGTATCTGACCGGGTTCCGCCCAGCGCTGACGCACCTGCAGGGAGCGGCGCGACGGATGGAAGGTCTCCAGGTCCACGCCCAACGGAATGGTGACGGTGTTGGTGGCGCCGATGCGATCGAATTCTTCCCGGGCAAACCCGGTCGTGCAGACCACGGTGTCGTAGTCGGCGGCGGTGCGGCGGTTGGCGAAGTCGGCAAACCGGCGTGCGGTGCGGTGCGGAAGTATTTGGCCGGCAAGACGGTCGAGACGCTCGTGGGAGATCATCACGGTGGTCGCGCTGTGGTCACGGCCCCAACGGCCCAGCGAGCGCAGCGTGAGCCGGTCGGACACTTCGAGAGTGTCGGGTCGTAACGACGTCAGCACGTTGCGCACCGGCCCGGGCAGGACGGCGCGATATCCACCGGTGAAGGGAATCAGCCTGGCGGGCACCGTGATTCGCTCGACGCCGGTCGGCAGGTTCGCATGTTCTGCGTGTTGCCCCGGGACGACCAGGAAAACTTCGTGGCCGGCGGCGCAGTACTCCGCGCCCAGCCGGTCGACGGCCGTACGCAGCCCGCCGGACCGCGGCCCATAGAAGTTGGCCACCTGGACGACTCGCATGCACCCAGCACAACCGGCGCTCGTGTGCGGTCAACGATCTAACACCGACTTTTCGCTGAACTCGCGGTGAACACCGAAGATCGCGCGCCGAAGCGCGCGGCATTTCGCAAACGTCCTGTCACGCTTGGTGATCGTTCAGCGGCAGCGACGCGGCCCAACTGCTCCGTCGTCCGCGGTCGTCCGGGCGCGCTGCGCAGGTAAAGTTATCCCGCGGTTTCTGGCCGGCAACGCCGGGGGCGTCACCGCAACGCAGGTCGGAACGACGACTGGATGGGGACTGGGACGATGCGCCATTTTGTGGCCACAGCTGTCGTGGCCAGTATCGGAGTCCTCGTCGCAGGATGTGGCGCAAGCAAACCGACCGATCAGACGTCGACGACGACCATCACCTCGCTGATCCCACGACCGGTTGTCTTACGTGAACTCGAGTCGTTATTGCTGACTCCGGCCCAGATCAACCCGCTGATCGGTGCGACCGAGATGGCGGTGGTCCGTCAGCACGCGGCGATGTCTGACGACAGCGCCACGATGAAGCCGCCGGAGTGCCTGGCCATCGACGGCTCAGCGCAGGCTGCGGTCTACGCCAACAGTGGATTCACCGGGGTCCGCGACGAGGAGCTCAACGACGGAGACAACTTCACCCACTACGCCGAGCAGGCGGTGGTGCTGTTCCCGACCGTCAAGCAGGCGCACGTATTCCTCGTCGCCTCGGCGCTTCGGTGGCCGGCCTGTCACCACTACCTCCACACGCAGTCCCGGACGCAGTGGGATGTCGGGCCGATATCGGACGACAACGACGTGCTGAGCGCGATTTCGACGCAGCAGGAAGCAAAGGCCGGCGGGTGGGCCTGCGGCCGGGCGCTCGCGGCCAAGAACAACGTCGTCGTCGACGTCAACACCTGCAGCGCCAACCCGGCCGGCTCCGCCGTCGACATCGCCACTCAAATTGTCGCGAAAATTGCTTCGCGATAGAGGATTCGGTTAATCCGGGCCGGAGGGCCCCAGCAGCCGGGCCTCTTCGAGGTCCATTGACTCCTGCAGTTCCAGCAGAACGATGTCGTCGATGCGGCGCTCGTTGCGGAGTCCGATGATCGCACGGCGTTTGTGTTCGAGCACGCCGAGGCGCACCTGCCGGATCAAGTCGCTGACGGCCTCGGCATCGTCGCGGGTCGAGCCGTCGTCGCTGGCCCGGACCAAGTCCGCGTGCTTCTGGTACTCCGCATGCAGCCGGTCCTGCAACACGTCGCCGACGCCGAGTTCGGCGGCAACCAGTGGCAGCGCGTCCAGCGCCGCCTGCGCGCCGGCGCAACGGGCAAGGCGTAATTCGTCGCCGTGGGACCCGTCTTCGGGAATCTTGGCCCAGCGTACGACGCTGGGCAGGGTGCTGCCCTGAACGATCACGGTCGTCAGGATCACGAACGACACCACGAAGATGATCAGGTTGCGATCCGGGAAGGGTGCACCGCTGCGGGTGCTCAGCGGAACCGCAATGGCCGCGGCCAGCGACACCGCCCCGCGGAATCCGGCCCACCCGGACACCATGCGTTGGCGCCAGTCGACCCGACGTGCGCGCTGCGCTGCACGCTGGTCGAGCGCGCGGAGCAGCCAGGTGGTGGCCTCGCCCCAGACCAGCCGCGTTCCCACGACGACGACGGTGACGGCGATGGACATCGCGACCGCGTGGTGGATACCACCGTCGACCCGGGAGACTCCGCGCACCGCGCTGGGTAGCTGGCTTCCGACGAACACCCACAGCGAGCCGTTGATCAGGAATGTTGCGATATCCCAGAATGCGAACGACACCAACCGGGACCGAGCTCGGATAATCCGCGGCGATGCGTAGGCGAGCACGAGCGCGCACACCAAAACGGCGACCACCCCGCTGCAGTCGACCGAGTACGCGAGCAGGAAGGCGGCGAACGGAGTGAGCAGGCTGAGCGCTGCTTCTTCTTGCGGCGCGTCGAGCCGCGTCCGGATTAACGTGACGGCGCCGCCGACGACCAGCCCGGCCGCGACGCCCCCGAGGTAGGACAGGACGAATCGGATGCTCAGGTCGATCGGGCCGACGGGCGCGCCGCCCATGGCCACCGACACCGCCACCCCGAACAGGACGAGCGCGGTCCCGTCGTTGATGAGGCTTTCGGCTTTCAGCACGGTCAGCGTGCGTCGCGGCAGTCGCTTCGCCAGGCCTGCGACCGCGGCGGCGTCGGTCGGGGAAAGCACCGCGCCCAGCACCGCGGCGGCATGCGATTCCATCCCGAACGCCCGCGCCGTCCACGACACCGCCACCGCGCTGGCGATCACCAGCCCGATGCTGAGCAGCACGATCACGCGAAGGTTGGCGCGGATCTCACGAATGCTGGTGTTCAGACTCTCCCAGTAGAGGATCGCGGGCAAAAACAGCAGCAGCACGATTTCGCCGTCGAGCCGGACGTGGCCGAATCGCGGGATCAGACCCACCAGAGCGCCCAGACCGATCAACAGCACCGGCGGGCCCACCCGGTAACGCCGGCCCAGCACCGTCCCCACGATGACGATGGCGATCAGCACCACGATGACGACGAGCCCGAACATCAGCACATGGTATGTGCAGGTTTGCGAGCTAGCGCGACAACGGAATCAGCGCGGTGGCGTCCATGCGATCGGCAAGGTTTTGATGCCGTGGATGAACGGTGAGAGCAACCGTGACGGCTCGTCGGTGACAGTGATATCGGGTATCTGGCGGTGTAATTCCTCGAACATCACCCGGATTTCGCGGCGGGCCAGGTTGGCGCCCAGACAGAAGTGCGCGCCGCCGCCGCCGAATCCGACATGCGGGTTCGGATCGCGCGTCACATCGAACTTCCAGGGATTGGCGAACTTCGCCTCGTCACGGTTGGCCGAGCAGTACCACAGCGTGGCCTTGTCGCCGGCGGCCATCGTGGTCCCGTGCAACTCGAAATCGCGGGTGAGCGTGCGGCGCATGTAGACCACCGGCGAGGCCCACCGCACGACCTCTTCGACGGCAGTGTGCGACAGCGCATCGAAGTCGGCCCACCACATCTGGCGTTGCTCGGGGTAGCGCGTCAACGCGACCAATCCGTGGCTGATGGCGTTGCGGGTGGTCTCGTTGCCGGCGACGGCGAGCAGGATGAAAAACGACGCGACCTCAGCCGAGGTGAGTCGCTCGCCGTCGACTTCGGCCTCCACCAGGCTGGTCGTCAGGTCGTCGTGATGGTTGACGCGACGGTCCTCGGCCAACGCGCTGGCGTAGGCGCCGATGTCCATGGACACCTGCAGGAAGTCGTCGAAGTCGTTGGTCAGATCCGGGTCTCCGAAGCCGAGAATGACGTTGGTCCAATGGAATATCTGCTGATGGTCATCGTCGGGGATGCCCATCATGTCGCAGATGACCTGCAACGGCAGCGGACCGGCCAGCTCGGCGACAGCCTCGCCGTTGCCGTCGGGATGATGGGCGACCATGTCGTCCACGAGCCGGCGGGCCCGGTCGCGCACCGATGTCTCGATGCGCGCGACCACTTTCGGGGTGAACGCCCGGCTGACGATCGAGCGCAGCCGTTGGTGGCGTGGGTCGTCGAGCACGATCATCGAGCCGAAGTACTCCGACACTTCCGGTGTCTGGTCGTTGATGGTGATGTTGGGGGTGGAGCTGAAGATCTCGGGGTGACGGCTGGCGAAGTGGACGTCGTCGAGTCCCGTTATGGCCCAATGCCCGTTGCCCTGCTGGAAGCCTTCCTGCGCCGGTTCGGCCCAGAACGAGATCGGCGCCTCGCGCCTGAGCGTGGCGAACGCGCCGTCGCGCTGATCGTCGTCGAGGGCCCAGAAGTCCCATGCGCCGAGATTGATGTCGCCGAGCGCGATGTCGGGTGGCGCGGTGCCGTTCACTCGGGTTGCAAGACTCATTGGCTGCCATCCTCGCTTTAGCCATCCGTTGCCGCGCCATCCGTTGCCGCGCCATCCGTTGCCGCGCCATCCGTTGCCGCGAAAGTGCGATTACCGACGTTGCCACTCGGGAAATGTGTCGGCAACTGCACTCTCGCGGCGCTGCGGTCGATCCGATCGTCTGCGCGGGCGCCGGTCAGGTCGTGCAGACGGCCGGGGCGGGCGCCTCGTTCGCGGTTGCCTGATTCACGACTTTGCCGTCGAAGTTCGACTTGCTGGTCATGGTCAGACATCGTGTCCCGCCGGCAAGCCGCCTGGGACGGTTTTCGGGTTTCTTCCCCAAATACCGAGCATGAGCGAACGACTTTGCGGTTTCGGCGGGAGGGCGACCGCACCCCCGCCTAGGGTGATCCGAGGGTTCATCGATGGAGAAGGTGGCGCATGGCGCAGGGCAGTTCGAAACGCGTAGTGGTGTGGGGTACCGGATTCGTCGGCAAGATGGTGATCGCCGAAATCGTCAAACATCCCGAGTTCGAACTCGTCGGCGTGGGCGTCAGTAACCCGCAGAAAGTCGGCCGCGACGTCGGCGGCATCTGCGGACTGGCCGGGCCGATCGGGGTGACCGCCACCGACGACGTCGACGCGCTGATCGCGCTGAAGCCCGACGCGCTGGTGCACTACGGGCCGACCGCCGCGCACGCCGACGCCAACATCGCGTTGATGACGCGGTTTCTGCGCGCGGGCATCGACGTGTGTTCGACGGCGATGACGCCGTGGGTGTGGCCGACGATGCATCTCAATCCGCCGCAGTGGATTGAGCCGATCGCCGAGGCGTGCGAGTTGGGTGCGTCGTCGTGCTTCACCACCGGCATCGACCCGGGATTCGCCAACGACCTGTTCCCCATGACCCTGATGGGCCTGTGTTCGGAGGTTCGCACGGTTCGCGCCTCCGAGCTACTGGATTACACCAACTACGAGGGCGACTACGAGGTCGAGATGGGCATCGGGCGGGAGCCGGAATTTAGGCCGATGCTGGAAAACCGGGATGTGCTGATCTTCGCCTGGGGCGGCACCGTCCCGATGATCGCCCACGCCGCCGGCATCAAGCTCGACGAGATCACCACGACGTGGGACAAGTGGGTGACCCCCGACGAACGCAAGACCGCCAAGGGCGTCATCCCGGCCGGTCATGTCGCCGCGGTCCGCTTCACCATCAACGGCGTCTACCGGGGCCAGACCCGAATTCAGCTCGAACACGTCAACCGCATCGGACTCGACGCGGCGCCGGACTGGCCGGCCGGCACCAAGGACGACGTCTACCGCGTGGATATCGAAGGCACGCCCAGTATTTCGCAAGAAACCGCTTTCCGGTTCACCGACGGGTCCGGGCGAGACGCGGCCGCCGCGGGCTGCTTGTCCACCGGACTACGCGCACTGAACGCGGTCCCAGCCGTCAACGACCTACCACCCGGGTGGGTCACCGCCCTGGACCTGCCGCTGATCGCGGGTCGCGGCACGATTCGTTAGTAGACATGATTGCCGGGCCCAACCGGGGCAGCCGATAAATTGGTGCCTGATGCGCGCAACGAGACGACATGGCTGACGGACAACAACCGGCGTTAGGCCTTTCGGTGGGGGCGACCAACCTGGCGGCGGTCACCGCCGATCGGACGGTGACCCGCAGGCCGGTGCTGACGCTGTACCGGCAGCGACCGCCCGAGGTCGGCGTGCCGTCGGAGAACCCGAAACTCGACGAGCCCGGCCTGGTGATCACCGATTTCGTGCACCGGGTGGGCGATCCGGGGGGCGTCGCGGCCGCCGACAACACCACGCATCGCCCTGAGACGCTGATCGCCGACGCGTTGCGGGCGCTGGCCTACACCGCCACCGACGGTCGCCCGCTCCCGGACGCGGTCGCTGTCACCCACCCGGCGCACTGGGATCCGGCCGCGGTGAATTCGGTGCGGGTGGCGTTGGGCCGAGTGTCGGAGTGGTCAGGCGACCGGCTGATCCTGCTGCCGGACTCGACGGCGGCGCTGTTCGCGCTGAACTCCAAACCCGGCGTGCCAGGCAGCGGGATCATCGCGGTGTGTGACTTCGGCGGGTCTGGCACCACGCTCAGCCTGCTCGACGCGGCACATGGTTACCAGCCCATCACACAGCCCTCGCGCTACACGGAATTCTCGGGGAGCCGGATCGACCAGGCGCTACTGAGCCACGTCATCGGCGATCTCTCGCCAGGGGGTTCGTCCGATACGTCTGCGACGTCGGCGATCGGGTCGCTGACTCAGTTGCGCACGGCCTGCCGCTACTCCAAAGAGCGGCTTTCGTCACAGAACGAGAACGAGTTGACCACAGCAGTACCGGGCTATCGTGGCGAAATCCGGCTGACGCGTGGCGATCTCGATGACACGATCCGCCGGCCGCTCGACGGGTTCGTCGCGTTCTTTCACGACGTGTTGCGGCTCAACGACATTCGGCCAAGCGGCCTGGCCGCGGTCGCGTTGGTGGGGGGCGGCGCAGCGATCCCGCTGGTGACCCGGACCCTGTCGGAGCGGTCGGGTGCGCCGGTCATCACCGCGCAGCGGCCGCAGCTGACCGCTGCGGTGGGGGCGGCTTTGCGTGCCGCGACCGCGGTCGGGTCAGTGAGCGACGCGACGATCATTTCCCAGCTGCCGGTCGAGCCAGCGCAGGCGCCGGCCTGGTCTGAAGCCGTCGACTCCGGCATCATGCCGATCCGTGCCGGTGAGTACGACGAACCACCCGACGGCGTGCGCCCCACCGCTCTCGAGCGAGGGCGGGTAGATCTCGCTGATCAACCGGCCGAATTACCCACCACCGGCGCCTGGTATCGCCGTCCCGTGGTGGTAGCGGTGGGCAGGGCGCTGGTTGTGCTCGCGATCGGCGCTGGGGTCATGATCACGCTGCGGCACGCATCTGGCAGCGCGCCGAGCGCGCCGACGGTGATCGTGAGTCCGACGTCCGCGCCGTCGCCGTCCACATCGCCCGGGATCACATCATCCGCGACCCCGTCGAACCCGCCGTCGACCACGGACTCCCAGGCTTCGACAACCACGGAAAGTCCCGGTCGGTCACGCTTCCCGCAGCTTCCCGGTGATCGACCTTTCCCGTCGCCCGGCCAGGGCGGGCGCTAAAGCCCGCTAGTGGCCGCGCGCTACCCATTCGTCGTAGTGCACGATCTCGTCACCGATCCTGGTGGTGTCGCCGTGGCCGGTGTAGACGACAGTGTCGTCGGGCAGGCTGCCGAGCCGGCCGGAGATCGATTGCAGAATGGTCGGGAAATCGGAGAACGACCGCCCGGTCGCTCCCGGCCCGCCGGAAAACAGCGTGTCGCCACTGAACACTGCGCCCAGGTCCGGGGCGTACCAGCACACCGACCCGGGGGAGTGCCCCGGGGTGTGCAGTGCATGCAGTTCCAGTCCGGCGACGAGGATGCGCTGGTCGTCGGCGATCGTGCGGAAGCTCTTGTCCGGGTGCGTCATCCGCCACAGCACGTCGTCGGCGGGATGTAGCAGCACCGGCGCGTCGAGGGTCTCGCCGAGTTCGGGTGCGACGGTCACATGGTCGTTGTGGCCGTGCGTGCAGACCACCGCGACGACGTTGCGGCCCCTGACAGCATCGACGATCGGCGGCGCGGTGTGCGCGGCGTCGAACACGATCACGTCGGAGTCGTCACCGACCAGCCAGATGTTGTTGTCGACGTCCCAACTGCCGCCGTCGAGTTCGAAGGTGCCGGACGTGACGATGCGTTCGATGGCGGGCATCTACAGGATCACCACCGAGCGCAGCACCGTCCCGGCGTGCATCTTGTCGAAGGCCTCTTCGACGTCGTCAAGGCCGATGCGTTCGGAAACGAAGTTTTCCAGCGGCAGGCGGCCCTGGAGGTAGAGGTCGATCAGGGTGGGGAAGTCGCGTTCGGGCAGGCAGTCACCGTACCAGGATGACTTGAGCGAGCCGCCGTGGGAGAAGAAGTCGACGAGCGGCATCTCGAGTTGCATGTCCGGTGTCGGAACGCCCACCAGCACAACGGTTCCGGCGAGGTCGCGGGCGTAGAAGGCCTGCTTCCAGGTTTCCGGGCGGCCTACGGCATCGATCACGACGTTGGCGCCGAACCCGTCGGTGAGATCCTGGATGGTCTCGACGGGGTCGAGTTCGCGGGCATTGACGGTGTGGGTGGCACCGAATTTGCGCGCCCATTCCAGTTTGGTGTTGTCGGTGTCGACCGCGATGATCCGCCTGGCGCCGACCAGCGCCGCCCCGGCGATCGCCGCGTCGCCGACGCCGCCGCAGCCGATCACCGCCACGGTGTCGTCGCGGGTGATGGCGGCGGTGTTGATCGCCGCACCCAGGCCGGCCATCACCCCGCAGCCGAGCAGGCCCGCGACCGCCGGGTCGGCGTCGGGGTTGACCTTCGTGCACTGGCCGGCGGCCAC
>NZ_JBYCLA010000208.1:0-15052 GCF_057473665.1 Mycobacterium sp. TH-M25 | reverse complement strand
GACAAATCTGGCGATTCAACTCCTCCGCGCCAAGCGGCTCAAGGGCCGTCTGAGAACCGTCGAAGTCGTCGCCTGAGGCATCCGGTCGTCCGTGCTGCCGGGGGTGCGGGCAGGTGATAACGTTCCCCAAGTTGTAGTCGCTGCCGTTCTGTACTGGTAACGTCACGACGGCCGCATATCAACGTGGTTGATATATTCGGACCGGCTGTGGGAGTCGGGTCCGGCACGAGATTCGGGGAAGGCGTTGCGAAAGGGTGATCGAGTGAGCCCTCGTCCAAACGCGCGACGTGTCTTGGCACGATTTTGGATGCCGCTGGTTACCACAATCGCTGTCGGCGTTGGCCTGGTCGGCATGTACAAGGTGCACCAATTCTCCGAACCGGAGCCGGTCATCACGGTCAACGGTCCGCAAGCACCCGAGGAATTCAACGTCAAGCGGCTGACCTATGAAGTGTTCGGCTCCGTCGGCAAGGGCGGGACGCTGGTCTATGTCGACATCGACGGGCATCCCCACCAAGTCGACATCACGACGCTGCCCTGGTCTCACATCGAGAGCACCACGCTGACGGTGGCATCCGGCGCTATCTCGGTGCACGTCCATGGCGGTCAGGTGGGGTGTCGCATGCTGGTGGACGGAATCGTCCGCGACGAGCAAAACTCCGACCATCCGGATGCCGACGTCGAATGCAGGGTGAAGTCCGCATGAGCGAGCATCGCTTCGACGACGACCGGGTCAAGCGCCCGTTTCTTCCCCGGATGGTTCGCAGATTCGCGATACCGATCATCTTCTTCTGGGGCTTCTGTTCGGTCACGATGACGGCCTTCACGCCCAAGGTGGAGGACGTCGCCGAAGAACTCGCCGGCCCGATGGTTCCGCACTATGCGCCGTCGCAGCGCGCGCTTCTGCACATCGGCGAAAAGTTCCACGAATCCAATTCGACCAACCTGACGATGGTCGTGTTCGAAACGCAGAACCTAAATCTGGGCGAGCAGGACCACCGCTACTACGACGACCTGATGCAGCGCCTCCAGCACGACACCAAGCACGTGCAGTACGTGATGGATCTATGGGGCAAGCCATTCACCGCAGCCGGGGCGCAGAGCGTCGACGGCAAGTCCAGTTATGTGCTGCTGCGCCTTGCCGGCGACATCGGCCAGATCGAGGCGAATGCCTCGGTGGACGCCGTCCGGGAGATCATCAAAAAGGATCCGCCGCCGGCTGGACTCAAGGTCTTCGTCAGCGGTGCCGCACCGCTGGCGTCAGACACGCTGAGCATCGCCAACGCCAGCCTGAACAACGTCACGATCGTGACCATCGTCCTCATCCTGGTCATGTTGCTGATCGTGTATCGATCGCCGCCCACGCTGTTGCCGGTTTTGCTCGGCGTCCTCATCGAAATGCTTTTCGCCAAAGGGCTGATCTCTACGCTCGGGCATCTGGGATGGATCGAGCTGTCCTCGTTCGCGGTGAACATCGTCATCGCACTGACCCTGGGAGCGGGAACCGACTACGGCATCTTTCTGATGGGCCGCTATCACGAGGCCCGTTTAGCGGGTGAAAGCCGAGAAGATGCGTTCTACACCGCGTACAAGGGCGTCTTGCCTATCGTCGTCGGCTCCGGCCTCACCATCGCCGGCGCATGCTACTGCCTGACGTTCGCGCGGCTGAACTACTTCCACACCATGGGCCCAGCCGTGGCGATCACGATGTTGTTCACGATCGCCCCGGCGATGACGCTCGGCCCGGCGGTGTTGACCGTCGGCAGCCTCTTCGGCATGTTCGACCCGAGGCAACAAGTCAAGGCGCACCTGTACCGACGGATCGGGGCGAGTGTGGTTCGCTGGCCGGTGCCGATCCTGGTGGCCAGTTCGGCCATCGTGATGCTGGGTGCGATCTTCGTGCCGAGCTACCGACAAAACTACGACGACCGGCAGTACCAGCCGCAAAACGCGCCGGCCAACCTCGGTTTTCAGGCCGCCGACCGGCACTTCCCCAAGAGCAAACTGTTCTCCGAGATGCTCATGGTGGAGACCGACCACGACATGCGCAACTCGGCCGACTTCATCTCACTCGACCGGGTCGCGAAGGCGTTGATTCGCCTGCACGGGGTGGCGATGGTGCAGGGCATTACCCGGCCCCTCGGCCGACCTCTCGAGCACGCGTCGATCCCCTACTTGTTCACGACCCAGGGCAGCGGCAACGGTCAGCAGTTGCCGTTCAACAAGGAACAGAACATCAACACCGACGAGCAGGCGCAGATTCAGGCGGACTCAGTTGCGGTGCTGCGCAGAGAGATCGGCTTTTTCCAGAAAGTCTCCGACGAGCTTCACCAGACAGTCTTGACTGTCGAGGACCTGGAACGGGTCAGCAACGACATCAACGACAACGTCTCCAATCTCGACGACTTCTTCCGGCCGATCAAGAGCTATTTCTTCTGGGAAAAACATTGTTTCGATATACCGATCTGTTGGACGTTTCGATCGGTGTTCGCAACGGTCGATCAGATCGACCATCTCGCCGAAGACATCAAGTACGCCCGGATCTCGCTGGCCGTGGTGGACGAGACGTTCCCCAAGATCATTGCGCAACTGAAAGCCACCGCCGAGGACACCGAACAGTTGAAGGCGAAGCTGGTCAACAGCTTCGGATCGGCGGACTTGCAGTCGCTGCAGACCGAGCAGACATTCGACGATTCGATCAACGTCGGCAACGACTTCGACAAATCGCGCAGCGACGACTACTTCTATATCCCACACGAGGCCTTCGACAACGAAGATCTCAAGGCCGGCATGAAGCTGATGATGTCGCCCGACGGCAAGGCCG
The DNA here is from genome assembly GCF_057473665.1 of Mycobacterium sp. TH-M25. NCBI lineage: Bacteria > Bacillati > Actinomycetota > Actinomycetes > Mycobacteriales > Mycobacteriaceae > Mycobacterium > Mycobacterium sp. TH-M25. Next base: position 12,228 of record NZ_JBYCLA010000208.1, on the reverse strand, counting down.
CCCGCTTCATCGTGACCCACGAGGGCAACGCGATGGGACCCGAAGGTGTGGAACACGTCGAACAATTCCCCGAAGCGATCAAGACAGCTCTGAAAGAGACTTCTTTGGCGGGCGCGCGGATCTACATCGGCGGCTCCGGGTCCAATGACAAGGACATCAAGGAATACGCGATGTCCGATTTGCTGATCGCCGCCATCGCCGCCTTCGTGTTGATCTTCTTGATCATGATGTTCATCACCCGAAGTCTGGTGGCGGCCTTGGTTATTCCCGGGACGGTCGCATTCTCCTATGCGGGGGCGTTCGGGCTGTCGATCCTGCTGTGGCAGCACCTGATTGGCCTACATCTGCATTGGCTGGTGCTGCCGCTGACATTCATCATCCTGGTGGCGGTAGGTTCGGACTACAACCTGCTGCTGATCAACCGGGTCAAGGAAGAGTTGCACGGCGGATTGAACACCGGGCTGATCCGGGCGTTGGGCAGTACCGGCGGTGTCGTGACGTCTGCGGGTCTGGTCTTCGCTTTCACGATGTTGGCTATGTTGATCAGCGATCTGCGAACCATCGGCCAAGTGGGTTCGACGGTGTGTATCGGTCTGCTACTGGACACATTGATCGTGCGCTCGTTCGTCGTTCCGTCCATCCTCGCCATTTTGGGACCGTGGTTCTGGTGGCCTACCCTCGTGCGTCGGCGGCCGTCGGATCCGCAGCCCGTCAGAACCTAGTCGTCACCTGGTCGTAAGAATTGCTGGGCAGAATCGAAAGTATGCCGACGCCATCACGCCAGGTGCTCCAAATGCGGGCTGTCGATCTCACCAACCGGATGCCCGGATATCAACTCCGCGAATACGGCGAGGGCGACGACGCGTGGAAGCGGGTCAAGGCTCGCGTGGTCTCGGAGCTGGCCCCCCAGGACGGCAGCTTCCTGCCGGAACTGTGCACGGTGAAGTTCACTGACGGGACCGAACGTTACTTCAACCCCGACGATCAGGTGGAAATCAGGCCGTGATGGTTCAGTCGGGAACTTTGACCGTGTAGAGACGGTGAATACCTTGCAGGCCTTTGAGTTCCGCCTCTCGTGGCGGGCATAAATCGAAACCGGCGCTACCGGCGACGGCCTCGCGGACCGCATCGCTCACCAAAATTTCGCCACCTTCGGCTTGGCCCGCGATCCGGGCGGCCATTGCGACATTGCGCCCGAACAAGTCGTCCCCGCGCCGTACCGAAGGCCCGATATGGATGCCGATGCGGACGCGGATCCCGCCCCACTGTTCGGCTTTGTCGAGCAGCGCACGCTGTATCTCGACGCCGCACAGGACTGCCTGTTCGGCGTCGGCGAACGCGATCATGAACCCGTCGCCCTGGGTCTTGATCACCTGTCCGCCGTGCTCGGCGACGAGTTTTTCGATGAGCCGGTTGTGGCGCTCCAGGACTTTCACCCAGTCCCGATCCCCGAGCTCTTCGTTATGCGCCGTGGAGTCCTCGATGTCGGAGAAGACGATCACCACGTCGCCGTCCGCGGTCAGTCTCGCCAGATCGGGACGTTCGACCTGCGCCCAGCCGGCCAGGTCTTCGATCGAGTTACGGAATGTGGCGCCGATCCCTTTGGTCATCAGCGAGTCGGCGGTCCGCCACGCTGTCCTGATCGCGAAGGGCGCGAGTCCGAGTCGCCGGCGCCGGCGTCCGGTGCGGGCTTGGCGGCTGCGCTCCAACTCGGTTCGCGCTTGGCTGAGCTGACGCCGGGACACAGTCAGCAGCACCCCGAGCGCGACCAGCCCACCGAGCTCGACGACGGCCAGGCCGCTCGTCACGACAACCGCGTTCACCCGTTGAGTATGACCGCCGGCTCAGTTACGGTCGGGCCCGGATCGGGGCAGGCCGGCGCAGCGCACAGAGCTTGCCGAGCGCTGATCGTGGCATGGTGGGAGTCCTGACGGTGTCGAGGTGAGGAAGGCGGCGCGCGATGGCCGGAGATCGTGTCGACGTGGTGGTGATCGGGGCCGGATTAGCCGGCTTGCGGTGCGCTGGCGTGATCGCGGCGACGGGCCGCGACGTTCAGGTCTGGGAGCAACACGATGACGTCGGCGGACGGGTTCGAACCGACGCGATCGACGGCTTTCTCTGCGATCGTGGATTTCAGGTACTCAATCCTGCCTATCCGGAATTGCCGCGAGCGGTCGACGTCACGGCGCTCGACCTGCGGCCGTTCGCCGCTGGAGTCGCGGTGCGGCGCCAGGCCGGATCGGCCGTCCTGGTCCATCCGCTACGTGAGCCCATAGGCGTACCGAAGATGCTGTCCTCTGGCGTTGTCCGGCCCGCGGACATAGTGGCGATCATGCGGTGGGTACTTCCCGCGCTACGCCCAGGCGCCCTCACATCGCACCCGGGTAGCGACGTCACGCTGACAGCGGCCCTGGACAAGGCGGGGGTGCGTGGTGAGTTGCGCCGCGTGATCGACCGCTTCCTGGCCGGAGTGTTGTTGGATGACACCGGCAGTGCCTCGAACGCGTTCTCCTTGCTGCTGGCCCGCATGTTTGTGCTCGGCGTTCCCGCGCTGCCCGCCGCAGGCATGCAGGCCCTGCCGCGTCTGATGGCCAGACCGCTGATCGGACGAATACATCTGAACCAGAAGGTGGCTCGCATCGAGCGCGCTGGGAAGGGCTGGCACGTGTGCGGTGGGGCGGGCAGCGTCCGCGCCGACGACGTCGTTGTGGCGACCGATCCCCTGACGGCAGCGGTTCTGACCGATTCGCCTACACCGCCAACCCGCGGTGTCGTCACCGACTGGTGGGCCACCGACGAGGCGCCCACGACGCGACCCATGCTGTGGATTGACGCACGGCGCGACGCACCGGGGCCCGTGGTCAACACCGCGGTCATCAGCGCTGCTGCACCCAACTATGCGCCGGCCGGGCAACAGCTGATCGCCGCATCCGCATTGCTGGGTGCGGACGGTGCGCCAGCGCCGGAAGCCACCACGCGCCGTCACGCCGCTGACATCTTGGGTGCCGACGCCCGGCCGTGGAGGCTAGTGACGCGCAGCACTATTCGCCACGCCTTGCCGGTCCAGCCGGTACCGCTGCGAGTGCGCCAGTCGGTCGACGTGGGCAATGGGCTCTGGTGGTGTGGAGACCACCGTGATACCCCTTCGATCCAAGGCGCGCTGGTCAGCGGGCGGCGCACCGCCGAACAGATTCTGGCCGGCCGCTCGTGATCAGTCGCGGTCCGACCACCGGAAGACTGAAAGGCACGCCACCAACCCAGCGATCACCCAAGCGCTCAGTACCAAGAAGATGTGCCAGTGCTCCCAGTTCCCGGCCGGCTCGAAGGCCGCCATTCTCGATGGCAACAGCACCGACCGGAACCCTTGAGCCATCCACTTGACCGGGAAAATAGAACCCACGACCAACATCCACGTCGGCAACATGGTGATCGGCACGTAGGTCCCTGACACGAACTGCAAGCCGACCGCCGGACCGTTGGTGACCACGGCGGCTGCGACCGCGTTGCTGGCCAGATTGCTGATGAAGATTCCCAGCAGTGAGCAACTGACGATCCCCAGGAGAAATACCCAGCTCAGCGTAAACCAGCCGAAAATCGTTGTCGGCAGCCGAAGGTCGAAGAACAGCAGCCCTACCGCCAGGAGAATGACGGCCTCGGCAAGGCTGACGATGGCGACGAGAAAAATCTTGCCGATGAAATACGACACCGCGGTGGTCGGCGTTCCGCGGAGCCGCCGCAATGCGCCGGTATCGCGGTCGCCCGCGATGCTGATGCCCAGGTTGATAAACGACGTCGACAAGATCCCGTAGGCGAGCATGCTGGCCGCGATGACGGCGCCGGTGCTGGTTTCGGCGCTGGGCAGTCTGGCCGAGAAGATCGAACCCAGCAGGATGCAGATGATCGCCGGCAGTGAAAAAGTCAGAACCACCTGCTCTGGCCGTCGGTAGAACATCTTGAGTTCCGGGACAACCCGAGCCAGGCCGATGCGCACAGGAGACGGCAGAGGCGGCACCGCCGGAGCGCCCCGCCGGTGCCTCGCCACGGCGTCGAGCATGCGCTCGTCGTGCATCACTGCATGCCGATCAACTGCAGGTAAGCGTCTTCGAGCGTGGGGCGAGACACCGTCAAGTCGATCAACTCCGTCCCACCCGTGGAGCGTCGTCTGATCAATTCGGTGGGACGATCGGTCCGCTCTTCGCGGATTTCGCCGTCCACTCGCCACCGGACCGTCGCGGCCGAGTTGACATGCCGGATCAAATTCGGCGGGGAGTCGACTGCGACGACCCGGCCCGCGGCGATCACCGCGACACGGTCTGCCAGCGCTGCAGCTTCCTCGAGGTAATGGGTGGTCAGCAGGATCGTCGTGCCGCCTCGGGCCAAGAGTCGGATCAGGTCCCAAAAGCGCAGTCGCGCTTCAGGATCAAATCCGGTCGTCGGTTCGTCGAGAAACAGCAAAGTCGGTTTGTTGATGATGCCGAGGGCGACATCGAGGCGACGGCGCTGACCGCCAGACAGCGTCCGCACTTTCGATGCGGCCACCGAGCCGAGCCCGACGAGTTCGAGCACCTCCTCGGGGAGGCGCGCTGCGGCATAGCATTTCGCAAACATCCGCAGCGTTTCCTCGACAGTCAGCATGCCGGCGTCGCTGACCTCCTGCAGCACGATGCCGATCTTGGCGCGCCATCCTCGGCCTGCGGTTCCCGGGTCTTCGCCCAACACGCTGACGTGTCCGCAATCCCGCTTGCGGTGACCTTCCAGGATCTCGATGGTCGACGACTTGCCCGCCCCGTTGGGTCCGAGGATCGCGAATACCTCGCCGTACCCGACGTCGAGGTCCACGTCCCGCACGGCGTGCAGTCGTCGGTAGGACTTCGACAAACCACGAACGTGCACCGCAGGATTCACGGCGATGTCCCGCCCTGTTTCTCGAGTTCGGCCAGCATGGCCCGTAGCTCGGCCTCAGACAGCTGCTCGATCAATCGGTCGACATCGCCGTCGGCCACGGGGGGCTTTGGTGCCTCGTGGGTAGCCGCGGCTGGGTCGGCGTCTGCCAAACGAAGTTGGTCGAGAATCCTGGCCGCCACTGAATTCACGCTGACGCCCCGGAGCAGCTCGAGCAATGGCAGGTCGACCGCGAACGTCGCATTGATCCGGAGCCTGAAATCCATTGCCATCAAGGAGTCGAGGCCGATGTCGTCGAGGTGGTCGTCTGCGCTGATGTCGGCGGCTGCGATCTCGAACACGGCGGCGACGATCTGTCGAACGTGGCCGACGACCATATCGAGTCGCTCGGCTTTCGGGCGCCCCGACAAGGCGTCGAGAATCGACAAATCTGAATCACCGGTGGCGTGCGATGTTTCGGCCATGCCAAGTTCGGAGAACATCGGCGGCAGTTGACCGCCGTGACCGGCGCGGCGGGCCCGCATCCAGTCGGCACTGATCGCGACCACGTTGGACACCTTCTGGTTGATCAGCCTGTCGAGGATTCGGGTTCCGGCGGCGGGCGTGATGAGCTCAATGCCCCGCTGCGCGTAAAGCTTTTCCAGTTTGAGTTCTTCGACCATTCCCACCGACCATGGACCCCAGCCGATGGTGAGTGCCGGTAGCCCCTGCGCCCGCCGGAAGTGCGCGAAGGCGTCGAGGAACGCGTTCGCGGCTGCATAGTTGCCCTGACCAGGTGAGGCGATCACCGATCCCGCCGAACCGAACATCACGAAAAACTCTAGATCGCTGCTGCGGAAGGCATTGTGCAACACGCGTGCGCCACTGATCTTGGGCGCCATGACTTCGGTGAAGTCGCCTTCGGTCATGTTCAGCAGGAGCCGATCGTTGACAGTCCCTGCGGCGTGGATGATCCCGCGGACGGGTCGGCCTCCGTCGCGGATATGACTACTCAGCCAGCTGTTCACCTGATCGGAGTCGGTGATGTCGACGCTGGCTGTAGTCACCTGTGCGCCGAGATGCTCGATCTTGCGGATCATGCTGATGGTCTGGTGGTGCCGGTGACCTTCGGGCAGCAGCGACCATTGATCTCGCGGCGGGATCTCGCTGCGGGACAGCAGCGCAATATGACGGGCACCGCGCTCGGCCAGGTAGGTGGCCACGATGCGACCGAGGGCTCCGGCTCCACCGGTGACGACGTAGGTCGCGTTGGGCGTGAGCTTCGTCGGGAAGGCTTGCGTCAGGCCCGTGGTCGGGCGCAGACGCGGGACGAACGTCGTCTGACCGCGGATCGCAATCTGATCCTCGGCGTCGTCAGCGAGAATGTGCGCGCAGATACGTGACGCGGTTTCGGTGCGATCGTCGGCGTTGTCGATGTCGATCAGTCCGCCCCACCGGTCGGCGAACTCCTGGTGACCCACCACACGTCCGAGCCCCCACACGGCGGCCTGTTCGACGGCAAGTGACTCGGTGCCAAGGACCGCCTGTGCGTTGCCGGTCAGTAGGTAGAGCCGTGGCGCAATGGTGTCGAGTTCTCCGAGCGCTTTGGCGAGATGCAGAATCGTGAAAAGACCGAGCTGATAGTTGGACTCGCTGGATGTGTCCGCGTGACGGCCCTCGGCCTCGGCGTGGATGTCGAGCGGCCAGCAGTTGATGATGCCGGCGAGGTCTTTCTCGTTCGCAAGGTGGGTTGCGATCAGCTGATGGATGTGTTCGGGCTGCTCGGGGTTCAGTGCGTAGCCACCGTCGACCTTGGTCAGCACGGCGACAGGCTGGTGCAGGACTGCCCGAACACGCTGGCCGCTGCGGCGCAGTTGGTCAGCCAATTTCGTCCCGACGCCGGCGCTGTCGAGGAATATCAACCAAGACAGGTTGTCCGGTGACGTCGCCGTCTCGGTGTCGGCGCTCACTGTCGCTGGGCGCGCGATCCACCCGATCTCGTAGAGCCCCTTGTCGATCCGCTCGGGCGACATCTGCGTCGACGCACTCAACGCCTGCAGCGTAAAGCCGGTAAAGACGGCCAGGGTTTGCCCATCCTCGCTCAGGAGCGTGATGTCGCTTTCGATCTCGTCCCTGGTGACCGACACCACGGAGACGTGAGCGGTCATGCGTTGTTCGGGGTCGCGGTAGATGGCGCTGCGCCGAACCCTGGTGGGAAGGTAACCGTCTTCGTCGTTCGCGCGCCCCAGAAGCGCTGTGCCGATGAGTGTTTGGAACGCACCGTCGATGAGTGCCGGGTGGAACCGGTAGGACCCGATGTCGTCGGCGATCGGTTCGGGTGTCACGATCTCCGCGGTGGCCCAGCCGTCGCCGGAGGCGAGAGTGGTAATGGTTTGGAATGCCGCACCGTAGCTAAACCCGACTGACTCGGCGCGGGTGTAAAAATCGTTGCGGTCAATAGTGTTGAAAGTGCTGCTACCTCGCGGCGTAGTGACCGGTTCGGGTTGCCCCGCGAGGGTGTTGAGTTCCGCCGTCGCCGTTACCGTCCACGTGACGTCGCCACCCGTTGTGGCCGTCAACGCCGCGAACTCGAGGGTTCCAGTGCCGCGATGCAGGGTGGTCCGCAGCACGGGATCACAGGTTTCGTCGAGGATCGTTGCATGGAGCAGCGCGAGATTGTCAACACTGAAGTCGGTGGAGCCATAGGTGGCTTCGGCTGCGGCCAAGGCCATTTCGATGTAAAGCGCACCGGGAACCACAACGCTGCCCTGCACCTGATGGTCGGCGAGAAACGGCGTGGTGGCGGTGCTCAACTCGATTTCCCAGGTCGGGTGAGCTCCGCTGACTGGTTGACCCAGTAACGGATGCACCGGGTGATAGTGCAGATCCTCGGCGGCTTCCTGGGTTTCGTTCCAGTAGCGCTTGGACTGCCACGGGTACAACGGAAGCTTGACAAGACGCGCCGCTTGTTGCGGGTAGAGCGTTTCCCACGCCACCCGATGGCCGTGGCAGTGCAGCGCACCAACGCAGTTCATCAGCGTGCGACCGTCGTCGTCCTCGCGGCGCTGGGTCGCGATGACCACGGCGTCGGCCTTGTCGGCCGCGGCTATTTCAAATAGCGATGCGGCGAGAACGGGATGCGGGCCCAGTTCGACAAAATGGGTGTATCCGTCGTCGAGCATGCGGCGGACAGCTGGCTCGAAAAGCACGGTCGCCCGGGTGTTCTGCCACCAATAGGCGGCGGCGTCGGCGTATCGGTCCAGCCGTTCGCCGGTGACCGTCGAGTACAGCGGCGTCGTCGCCGACCCAGGAGTCAAGTCCTGGAATGCGCTGATCAGCTCCTCTTTGATGGCATCCATGAAGTGGGTGTGATACGGCACTCGTCCGGTAAGAAGCCGGTTGAAGACGTGCGAGTCATTGAGTTGGCGCGCGATCTCGTCGAGGACGTCACTGTCGCCGGCAATGGTGACCGTAGACGGACCGTTGATCGCGGCGATCGATACGCGCCGGCCGATGGCGTCTCGCGCTTGGCCGTCGATCGTCTGCATGAACGCTTCGGCGCTGAGGCCGACCGCGAGCATGCGACCCAGCCCGCTGGTGCGCTGCTGCAGCCGACTTCGGTGATAGCTGACGTGCACGGCTTGCTCAAAGGTGAGGATCCCGGAAAGGTGATGGGCGGCTACTTCGCCGGCGCTGTGACCGATCACCGCGTCCGGGGTGATCCCGAAATGCTCCAGCTGCGCGGCGAGCGCGATCTGGATGGCGAAGTTGGCAGGCTGGGCCACCTCGGTCTCGGTCATCCGAGAATCGGCTTCATCAGCCCGAAGCTCATCGACCAGCGACCATTGCGCGTAGCGGGACAGTTCGCGGTCGCTACGCAGGATGCTTTCGGTGAACACGGGATAGACATCCAGCAAACCCCGGCACATCTTCCACCACTGGGGACCCATGCCGGTGCAGACGAAGGCGAGTTTTGCTGCCGACGGGCTGGTGCGGCTCGCTGTGATCTGTCCGCCGTCTGCGAGTGCTCGGAGTTGCCGTTGCGCATCGGTGATGCTGTCCGCGACCAGAGTTCGCCGGTAGTTCAAATGGGTGCGACGCCGGCTGAGGGTGTAGCCGAGGTCGAGCAGGGCCAATTCGGGATGCGCCTGCACATGTTCGGCCAACTGTCGGGCCGTTGCCACCAGCGCTTCCTCGCTGCGCGCCGAGATCGGCAGTACGGCCAGCGGCAGTTCCAGCGACGGGTCGGCGCCATTGGGGTTGGACGGCGCCGGTGGCTCGGCGAGCACGACATGGGCGTTGGTGCCGCCGAAGCCGAAGGAGTTGACCCCCGCCAGGCGTCGCGTCGCGTGCGGGAACGGGCGCCCTGAGCGGGGAATATCGATACTGAACTCCGCCAACGGAATTCGATCGCTGGGATTGTCCAGATGCAAGTTCGCCGGGATGTACCCATACTTGAGCACCAGTGCCGCCTTGATCAGTCCCGCGACACCGGCGCCGGCCTCTAGGTGGCCGATGTTCGTTTTGACCGATCCGATCACCAGCGGCTTGTCCGGCGGACGTTCGCAGGCGAGTGTGTGCGCGAGAGCCTGGATCTCGACCGGGTCGCCGACAGGCGTTCCAGTGCCATGTGCCTCGACGTAGCCGATGTCATTGGGGTGGACGCCGGCCCGTCTCAAGGCCGTCGTGATGGCAGCTTGCTGAGCTTGCGCGCTCGGTACGGTGATGCCGTCGGTGCGACCGTCCTGGGATACCGCCGTGCCGAGGATCTGCGCGTAGATGTCGTCACCGTCTCGCAGGGCATGCGCCAAGGGTTTGATGACGACGACGGCGCCTCCTTCGCCTCGTGCGTAGCCGTCGGCGGACTGGTCGAAGGCTTTGCATCGGCCGTCGGGTGCCAAAAATCCACTCTTGGATTCGGCGATCGCCGTGTTGGGCCCGATCATGATGTTGACTCCGCCGGCGAGCGCCAGGTCGCACTCGCCGTTCCAGATGCTCAGCGCCGCAAGGTGTACTGCGACCAGTGAGCTCGAGCACGCAGTGTCGATGGTCATGCTCGGTCCGCGGAAGTCGAAGGTGAACGAGATGCGATTGGCCAGCATCGTCATCATCATTCCGGTGGCGGAGTGCGTCTTGAACCGGTAGCGACTGCTGCGCCCTTTGTTTTGAAGAAGCTGATAGTCCAGGGTGAACCCGCCGACGAAGACCCCGACATCCGTGCCGGCCAGAGTGTCGGCCGATATCCCGCCGTCTTCCAATGCCTCCCAGGTGGTACGCAGCAGAAGTCGCTGTTGCGGATCGACCGAGTTTGCCTCCCGAGGTGAGATGCCGAAGAACTGGGGATCGAATTGATCGATTTCGCTGAGGAACCCGCCCCGACGGGTAGCCATTTTCCCGACCTTCTGGGGGTTCGGGTCATAGAATTTGTCGGCGTTCCAGCGTTTTTCAGGCACGACGCAGGTCGCGTCAATCTCGTTGCGCAGCAATTCCCAATAGCGGTCCGGGGTCAGGGCGCCGCCCGGGAAGTGGCAGCCGATCCCGACGATTGCGAGTGGCTCGTGAGAGCCTTGTCCGGCAAGTGTACTCACGTCATCGACCTCACGCCTTGCGGTCGGATCTGTCGTCCTCTCAACTGAATTCGAGTTCGGGCGCGCATCGGACAATCCACTCCTGGCCGAGCGGGTCGACGTCTTGCTGCTGACGGTAGGTGGATCGGAGTTCCCGTAGGAAGGTGTCGCGTTGCCATGCCTGCACCTGCTGCATGACGTCATCGGAAAAATCACGGCACTTGTCGGTGAGTATGGTCTCGATCAGTTGGCCCGCAAGCTGGCGCAGCAGCAGCACGTTTGCATCGAATTGCGCGGTGAAATCTGACGCTTTCCCCATCATGGCTCTATGTAGCGTGACCATGAAGTTGTGCGCTGAATACATATCCACGAATTGCGATGAAGGGCAGGCGCTTTCGACACCGTCCCATTCCCGGAAGAACTCTTGCATCCGGTTGCTCAGCTCGATGAGGCCTTCCAGTTGCGGCACCACTCCGGGATCGTCAGCGACACTGATGAATCGGTCGTTGCTGTACATCAGCCCGAGGAAGCCCCAGTAATATGCGATGTCCCAGATGACCTTTGCCGTCATGACTGCGGGCGAACCCATGAGCTTGTACTGATCGCGGTAGATATTGAGCCACATGTCGGTCAGTGATCGAAAAAGCGAGTCGTTGATAGCGGCGCGTGCGACGACGCTTTCACCGTCGAGTTCGCGGGTGATCAGGTCGGTGATGAGCCCGTTGCCGATCGCGACGAGGTCCAGTCCCGAGGAGTACAGCGGGTCGAGAAAAACGGCCGCGTCACCGGTGAGACACCAACGGGCTTGCGCGTCATAAACTCTGGTGGCCCCGTGGCTGTACTTCTTCATGACCCTGAAATCCTTGATCAGGTGCTTGCTCTGCTCGATGACGGCCGCGCACTGCGGTTCGTGGTCGGCAAGCCACGCCTGCGCCTTTTCGAGGGTGTTGAAGTCGCTGAACGAGTGGAATGCGGGGTCGGCGACGATGCCGACACTGGTCGAACCAGACGCGAGCCGGATCAGCCACACCCAGTAGCCTTCGCCCATCAAATGATTGGTCGACATTGCGCGGTCGCCCTCGGTGAGGCGCGCCTGCCATTCCGGTTTGTCGCTCCATTGGCCGATGTCGATTTCGGTGGCAACCCGCATCCAGACGGCATTGCAGTGGTGTTGGTTGGCGCGCTTGAGTCCGAATTGGCGGGGCAGAGCCCGGTTGCGACCTGAGGCGTCGACCACCCATCGGGCTGTGGTCGACGTCGTGGCACCGCCACGCTGAATGTGTAGGGTGTGCGGACGTCCGTCGACGCCGAGTTCGACGGATGTGACTCGGCCGGCAGTGATTGCCACCCCCTCAGAGACGCAGCGTCTGTTGAGCTCGTTCTCCAACCGCCCGCGGTCGATTTGATAGGTGACCTGAGGTGCGAACGTGGGGCTTCCGAGCTCCATGCGTTGTGCGATGTCGGTGTTTTCGTCGTGCGAGAAAAACATCCGCAGACCCATTTTTCGGATCTGAGCCGTACTGAGGTGGTCGGCTAGTTCAAGGCGGTCCCGCAGGTATTGAGCCGAAATCTCAACCGTCGACTCCCCGACGGTGTGGGTGATCTCGGGCACCGGGTGAGCGCGGGGCTCGATGATGAGTAGTCGCGTCGTCGGCCGGGCACGGCGCAACTCGAGCGCCAGGGTGAGCGCTGCGACTCCCCCTCCGACGATCGCCACCTCATGCTCCGATTGGACGCCGACTCCGCCGCCGAGCCGCGATTTGATCTTTTGCGCCAGCGC
>NZ_JBYCLA010000207.1:0-6802 GCF_057473665.1 Mycobacterium sp. TH-M25 | reverse complement strand
GGCATCGTCTGAATACTCCGCTGAGCAGGCGCTGATCTCCGAAGACCGAATGCGCCGGTTCATCACCGATGCCAGCCACGAATTGCGCACACCGCTGACCACCATGCGCGGTTTCGCCGAGTTGTACCGGCAAGGTGCGGCGCGCGATATGGAGATGGTGATGTCGCGCATCGAGAGCGAATCGCGTCGCATGGGATTACTCATCGACGATCTGCTGCTGCTTGCCCGGCTCGACACCCAACGCCCGATCGACCGTAAGCCGGTGGACCTGCTGACCCTGGCCACCGACGCTGTGCACGACGCGCGGGCGGTTTCGCCCGGTCGCGCGATCGCCATCGAGGTGGTCGACGGTCCCGGAACCCCTGAGGTGGTGGGCGATGAGGCCCGGCTTCGGCAGGTGTTGGGAAACCTGATGACCAACGCCTTGCAACACACCCCGGAGACCGCGGACATCACGGTGCGAGTCGGCACCACCAGCGAGTCGGCGATTCTGGAAGTGGTCGATGAAGGTCCCGGCATGAGCCAAGAGGACGCGCTGCGGATCTTCGAGCGGTTCTACCGCACCGACTCCTCCCGTGCGCGCAGCAGCGGCGGTAGCGGTCTGGGATTGTCAATTGTGGACTCCCTGGTCCACGCCCACGGCGGAACCGTGAGCGTGACCACAGCTCCTGGTAAGGGCTGCCGGTTCTGCGTCAGCCTGCCGCGTGCTGTCGACGCCTCCTTGCCCGCCCTCAAGCAGGCGGTAGGCCGGCAAGCGCCGCTTTGATCTTCGCCTGCGCCTCGTCGAGCGATGCCGGGGACGGATTGCGGTCGACGTTGGCGAACCCGAAGTCGCTGAGGCTTTTGGCCGGGAAGACATGGACATGCAGGTGCGGGACTTCGAGCCCGGCGATGATCAGCCCGGCGCGGTCGGCGTCGAACGCCCGGGTGACCGCCTTGCCGATCAATTGGGCGACGGACATGACTCGTCCGAACGTGGCCTGGTCGACGCTCTGCCATTGATCGATCTCCGCGCGCGGCACCACCAGGGTGTGTCCCTGGGTCATCGGCTCGATAGTCAGGAAGGCGACGACCTCGTCGTCCTCGTACACGAACCGGCCCGGAAGTTCGCCGTTGATGATCTTGGTGAAAATAGAAGTCATTGGCGCCGCTTCTCCTGCCCTATCTCGCTCGCACTGTTTCGTTCATCGTCGCCGACGCGGGCCATCGGCTCAGCATATGTCGCGCGATGAGCGCTCAGACGACTCCACCGCCGAACGTCGCGGACAGCTCGGCGGTCGTCCACGGCGTCGCGTCACGGTGGTCCCGATCAGCCACCAGGTCCGGCGCCGGCTTGGGGATTCTGCCAACGAAACCGCTCGCGGCAGCAAGCATTTGGCCAACCAGGTGACCCGCTTTCCCGCCGGGACGTCACGACGCGTTGCCGAAGGTCATCGCCTCGAGGTTCCAGTAGCCGCGCATGTTCGCGATCAGTCCGGCGTCGTTGACGCGGTAGGTGAACACGCCCCGCACACTGCTGGTGATTCCGTTGTCGAACTTGCTGTCCAGCACCAGGATATGTGCGACCTCGTTTGGGTCGCTGGACGGGAACGTCTCCTCGCAGGTGATCGTCAGATTGTTGGCGGCGATGTTGGTGTCGTAGAACTGCGCGACGCCGTCCTTGCCCCGCACGCCGCTGCCCTCGGGATTGGTCACCGACTTGCCGATCGGATCCTCGACCACGACGTCGTCGGCCATCAGGGCCAACCAGCCCTCCCGGTCGTGCGCCTGCACGCAGCGCCAAGAGGACTGGGACGCGGCCAGTGCCGGGGACTTTTCCGCGGTTTCCTGCGACATGTGATTTTCCTATCTACCCTGTCGAGTGGCCAGCTATGGCGGGGTAACGGCCGAATCCGCTGTCACAACTGGCCACTCGGCATCGATTGGGGATTACCGGTCGGCGTCGGTGTAGCGGATCACGCCGCGAATGTTCTTGCCGTCCAGCATGTCCTTGTAGCCGTCGTTGATCTGCTCCAACTTGTACTGGCGGGTGATCATGTCATCGAGGTTGAGCTTGCCCGCTTTGTACATCGACAGCAGCTGGGGGATGTCGAACTGCGGGTTGCCGCCGCCGAAGATGGTGCCCTTGATGGTCTTCTGCATCAGCGTCATCATCGCCAGGTTCAAAGTGACATTGGCGTCCAGCAGGCTGCCGATAGCAGTCAGCACGCAGGTGCCGCCCTTGGCGGTCAAAATCATGTAGTTCTCCACGTCGGCTCCGAGTAGCTCGCCGACGGTGACCACCACCTTGTGGGCCATCAGCCCGTGGGTGACCTCCATGATGCCGCCCATCGCGGCGAAGACGTCGGGGTAGACGTGCGTCGCGCCGAACTTGAGGGCCTGATCGCGCTTCCACTCGACCGGGTCGATCGCGAAGACGTTGCGGGCGCCAGCGGTGACGGCACCCTGTAGCGCCGCCATACCGACCCCGCCGATACCGACGATCGCGACGTCCTCGCCCGGCCGGATGTCGGCGGTCCGCACCGACGAGCCGTAGCCGGTCGTGACACCGCAGCCGACCAGCGCGGCGACCTCGAACGGCACCGACTCGTCGATCTTCACGACGGAGCTCTTGTGCACGACCATGTAGGGGGCGAACGTGCCCAGCAGCGTCATCGGGAAGACGTTCTCACCGCGGGCCTGGATACGGAACGTCCCGTCCGATACCGCGGCGCCGCCGAGCAGGCCCGCGCCGAGGTCGCACAGGTTGCGCAGGCCGGACTGACAGGTCGGACAGTGTCCACACGACGGGATGAACGACAGCACCACGTGGTCACCCGGGGCGAGGTCCTCGACGCCGGGGCCGACTTCGGTGACGATGCCGGCGCCCTCGTGACCGCCGAGAACCGGGAAGCCGCCCATCGGGATTCCGCCGGTGACCAGATGGTGGTCGGAGTGGCACATGCCCGCCGCTTCCATCTGGATTTTGACTTCGTCTTTTTGGGGGTCGCCGATCTCGATTTCCTCGATCGACCACGGCTGGTTGAACTCCCAGATCAGCGCACCTTTGGTCTTCACCGTGAACCTGCTTTCGTCGTTGAACGTCGGTTGAAAACGGCCGGAAGCTCCACGCAAGCAACCGCTTGGTTGAGTGTAGGTCAGCAGGGTGACCCCGGTCACCTGGGGAGCCGGATGTGGCTCACCAGATGGGTACCGGCGCCTGACCGAGCGGGTAGTAGCCGGGCAACTTTTCGCCGGCCACGCTGCGCTGGATGCGGTTCTGCATGCCTGCGCTGAGATCGCCGGACTCGATCAGGTTCGCGAACATCGTCGCGACGTGCCCGAAGTCGAAGAAGTCGCGCTGCCACTCGATCAGCAGGTGGTCGTTGAGTCGGAACCAGCTTCCGCCGATGCCGTAGATCTCGTCCTGGCTGCCGTCGGTCTTATGGACGATCTGCTTCCAGAAGCCGACGATCTCGCCCTGCTTTTCGTCGATCAGGACCTTCTGGTATTCGTACACCCAGTTCTCCAGGCCCTCCATTTCGAGGCCGAGCGCGACGTCGCGAATTTCGTCGACCCCGACGCACATCACGTCCTCCTTGGGTCCGATGTTCCAGCCGTAGGTGGCCTCGGGGGCGTAGAAGTCGCCCAAAGGCCGCCAGTCGCCGGCCTTTTCACAGTCCTTGTTGGCCTGCAGCCAACGCTCAACCCACGCTTCTAAGCGGAAGCGTTCGAAAGACGCCATCGTCAATCTTCTTTCTCTTCGATTGATAAGGCTTGGGTGGGACACATTTCGACAGCCCGCTCGACTTCGTCGCGGGCTGCATCACCGGGTTCGGGATCGAGGATCTCGACTTTTCCGCGTTTGGGCACCCGGAAGTAGTCGGGTGCTTCCAATTCGCACATCGCATGGCCCTGGCACAGGTCCAGGTCAACTTCGACGCGAAAACCCATGAGCTGCCTTATACCTGGCGCTTGCGGTAACGGACCTTGGCCGGTCTCGCCAGCTGCACGACCATCTTGGAGTGGTCGTTGTGATAACTGTCGGCGGGCTGCGCCATCGCGAAATCGTATTCCCGCAACAGGACCGAGAAAATCGCTTTGATCTGCATCTGCGCGAAAGCCGCTCCTACGCAACGATGCCGTCCGGCGCCGAACGGGATCCAGGTCCACCGGTTGACGACGTCGGCCTGCTCGGGCTTGTTGTAACGGTCCGGCTTGAACGCGTTCGGGTCGGGGAAGTCCTCGGGAATCCGGTTGGAGATCGCCGGCGACGCGGCCACGAAGTCGCCGTCGTGGATCGGGAAACCGGCCACCTCGAACTCGCCCTTGGCGACCCGCATCAAGATGATCAGCGGCGGGTGTAACCGTAGCGTCTCCTTGACGACGTTGTCCAACTTGGGAATCGAACGCAGCGCGTGAAAACTCACTTCCTGACCGTCGGCGTAGAGATCCTCGAGTTCGGCCAGTACCTCGGCATAGACCTCGGTGTGACGAATCAACTCGATGAGCGTCCATGCCGATGTGCCCGAGCTGGTGTGGTGCCCGGCGAACATCAGCGAGATGAACATGCCGGTCACCTCGTCGGCCGAGAACCGCGGAGTGCCCTGCTCGTCCTTGATCGACACCAGCACGTCGAGCATGTCGCGATCGGCCTTGTCGGCCGGCGGGTCGGCAATGCGCTGATTCATGATTTCCTGAACCAGCGCAACCAGTTTCACCCTCGCCTCGTCGCGGCGCCGGAAACTCTCGATCGGCAGGTACGGGTCGACGTAGCACAGCGGATCGGTGCCACGCTCCAGTTCGTGATAGTACTCGGCGAACCGGTGATCGAGCTGCTCGCGGAATTTCAGGCCGATCAGGCAGGCCGTCGAGGTGTAGATGGTCAACTCGGAGAAGAAGTCGAGCAACTCGATCTCGCCTTCATCGCCCCAGTCGGTGATCATTTTCCTGACTTCGCCCTCGATGGTTGCGGCGTGGCCTTTCATCTGCTCGCCACGCAGGGCCGAGTTGTGCAGCATCTCCTTGCGCCGTTCGGGACTGGCGTCGAAGACCACGCCCTGGCCGAAGATCGGCGTCATGAACGGGTACGCCTCGGCCTGGTCGAGATCCTCGTCGGCGCTGCGGAAGAAGAACTCGTTCGCTTCGGCGCCGGAGAGGAAGACAACGTGCTTGTCGACGAGCTGAAACCAGCCGACGTCGCCGCACTCGTCGCGGATGCGTTGCATCAAACCGATCGGGTCGGTGCGGAATTCCTCGAGGTGGCCGTGCTCTTCTTCGCCGCCGGAAACTCTTGGCACGGTAAGGGATTTGGTCATTGTCTGGGTATCCCTTCTTCGCCGAGTGCGAGCTTCTGGCGGTCCGTCTTGCCGGCCAACGGAGCCTCGGGCTGAAGCTCCATGTTCGCGATGCAGCCGCCGCGCGGTGTCTCGGCGAGAAACGTGATGGCGCGGCCGAGGTCAGCGGCCCGCAAGAAGTAGTCGTGGCGCGCTTGGCCCCATTTGGCCCAATCCTCAAGTGCAGGGCTGATTTTCTCCGCCGGCAGACTCCAGCCCATCGACGTCTTGGTCGGACCGGGGTGCACGATCGACGCCCGTACGCCGGTGCCCTCCAGTTCCATCTGGAAGTTGCTGACCATCGCTACGAGTGCGGCTTTGGCCGCGCCGTAGGCGCCCATGTGCGGCCGCTGACGCAACGCCACGTCGGATCCGACGAAGATCAGGTCGCCGCGCTGCCGCGCGATCATCCCCGGCAGCACCGCTGAGGCCAACCGGAAGGCGCCGACCAGATGGATCTGCAACTGAGAGTCGAATTCGTCGCCGGTGATCTCGGCGAGCTTGCCGAAGTAGGTATCACCGGCACCGGCCACCAGTACCTCGATCGCGCCGAGCGCAGCGGTCGATTGGGCAACAAAGGAGGTGACCGACTCAGGGTCGGTGACGTCGAGGTGGAAGCCGACCGCCTCGCCGCCGTCGGCGTTGATCTTGCCCACGATCTCGTCGAGCTTCGCCACGCGGCGGGCGCCAAGGGCGACGGGGAAGCCATGGGCGGCCAGTTCGATGGCGGTGGCTTCGCCGATACCGGACGACGCGCCCGCAACGATCGCCGGGCGACGCTCGGGCAGCGGATCAAAGCGGGGCATTCAGCGGACCTCCAGGTTCATCGGCAGGTGGGCAAATCCGCGGACGTTGCTGGAATGGACGCGGACCGCATTGGCCTCGTCGACTTCGAAATCCTTGATCCGGGTGGACAACTCGGTGAGGGCGACGCGTGCCTCCATCCGGGCCAGGTGCGCGCCCAGGCAGAAGTGGGCACCGCTGCCGAAACTCAACAGCTTGGAACCGATGTCACGCCCGATGACGAAGTCGTCGGGATTATCGAACACGCGCTCGTCACGATGCCCGGAACCCGGCAGCAGTAACAGGACGTCGCCGTCGGGGATCGTCGTGTCGTAGAGGGTGAGCTCGCCGGCCACCGTGCGGGCCAGGATCTGGCTCGAGGTGTCGTAGCGCAAGGTCTCCTCCACCCACAGCGGCACCTGAGCAGGGTCGGCGTAGACCCTGGTCAGCTGGTCGGGATTCCGATGGCCCCAAAACGCGGCGTTGGCAAGAAGTTTGGTGGTTGTCTCGTTTCCGGCGATGACCATCAGGAACATGAAGCCGAGGACTTCTTCGTCGGTGAGTCGGTCGCCGTCGATCTCGGCTGCCAACAGCGCCGAGGTCAGGTCGTCGGTCAGCTTCTTGCGCCGCTCGGCCACCATTTCCTGGTAGTAGACGATCAGGTTGAGCGAAGCCTCGATGGCTTCGGGCGGCACATCGGTAAT
>NZ_JBYCLA010000206.1:0-5875 GCF_057473665.1 Mycobacterium sp. TH-M25 | reverse complement strand
AGATTCGGGTATCCGCTGCAGCCGGAGGCTGGGGTGAACGCGGCGCCCGGATCAATTCGATCAGCCCCGGCGTCATCTCGACCGCAATGGGACGGCTAGAGCTCGACAGCGAATCGGGCACGCTGATGCGAGCAATGGTGGACAACTCAGGGCTTCGGCGTCTTGGCACACCCGAAGACATCGCGGCTGCCGCCGAGTTTTTGCTCGGACCGTCGGCGTCGTTTGTCACCGGTACTGATCTGCTGGTCGACGGCGGCGTGGTCGCCGCGATCCTTACCGGCACCATCGATCTGGCCAAAGCGCTCGCCGAACGCTGACGTCGGCTGCTCAGAGCAGCGCGGCCAGCTCCGAGGACAATCCACCACTCGCCGTGCCGGTTTCGTGCCCCAGCGCCGATAGGATCTCGTAGAGGTGGTTAACCGGCTTGAGCGGTGGTTGTGCCGTCCGTCAGTAGGACAGCAGCCAGGTCGTACGTGCCACCGGCCCCGCCGGTGTCGGCATCGGAGAGGGCACTACTGGCCTCGCCGCCGACCGGGCCGACGGCGCCTGCGTAGTTGAAGTTGCCGTTCCGGGCCACTCGAGACCTCGCCCAGTGGCCAGTTATGACACGCGATCGACCAAAATAAGCGCAATAACTGGCCACTCGGTCTCAACCTGGCTAGTCGACCGGCGCTCCGGTCGCCGCTGCGTGCCCGGCGCGATAGCCGAAAACCATTGCCGGGCCGATGGTTCCGCCGGCCCCGCCGTAAGCACGTCCGGTCGGCCCGGCCATCGCGTTGCCGGCGGCGAAGAGACCCGGGATCGGCGCGCCGCCGACGTGCAACACACGCCCGTCTCGATCGGTGCGCGGCCCACCTTTGGTGCCCATTGCGCCGACCGAGACTGGAACCGCGTAGAACGGCGCGGTATCGATCGGGCCGAGTGTCCTGCCGGCCGTCGTCGTCGCATGCTCGTCGCCCCAGTAACCGTCGTACGCGCTTGAGCCACGGCCGAAGTCGGGATCCGCGCCCACGCTCGAATGCTGATTCCAGTTTTCGATGGTGCGGTCGAGCCCGTCGAGCGCAATCCCGGTCTTGGCGGTCAACTCGTTGAGATCCGCTGACTCGCAGAACCATTCCGGAACCGGGCCGTCGGGGTCAACGCCCAGAAAACCGTAACGCTTGAGGTGTTGTGAGTCGAACACCATCCAGGCCGGGTCGTTGACGTAGCCCTCGCGTGGGTCGAGGTAGTGGAACGCGCCGGCCATCGAGTTGTAATCGCATGCCTCGTTGACGAATCGCTTGCCGAGCCGGTTGACGATGATGCTGCGTGGGCGGGTTCGCTCGAGTCGCACGCTGCGGCTGCGCTGGCGCCCGTCGATTGTGTCGCCCGGGATCTGCACGATCGGCACCCACCAGGCCTCGCCCATGTTGGCCAGGTCGGCGCCGTGGGCCATCACCATCCGCAGTCCGTCGCCGGTGTTGTTGGGCGGCGAGACAGCGCCGTGCATCGGCCCGCGCAGAAAAGCGTTGACAAGAGTGGGATCCCACTCGAATCCGCCGGTGCCCAGGATGACTGCCTGACGGGCGTGCACGGTCAGAGGGCGGCCGTCGGCGGCGATCCGGACCCCGGTGATCGTGCCGTCGTCGGCGATCAACTCCTCGGCCCGGGCGTTGGTCTGCGGCGTGACACCGGCATCGAGCAACCCTTTGAGCAGTCCGGCGATCAGCGCCGTGCCGGCCACGCACAGGTCGGCGTTCGGGTCACTTCCCGCGTACAGGCGAGCCCTGGTTTCGGCGTCGAAGCCGACATTCGACCAGTCCTCCGGGAACGCGGTGATCCGATCGCGCCACTCGCCGAGTTGGTTGAGATCGAACGGCGTCGCGCTCAATGATCGACCGCCCCCGGGCTTCCCACCGGGCAACTCCGGCTTGTAATCCGGGAAGCCGGTCGCTATTTCGAACCGCAAACTGCTGTGCGCCTCGATGAAGTCGAGCATCGCGGGGCCGGTCCGGACGAAGGTGTCGACGAGTGCGTCGTCCATCGATCCGAGTGCCTGCGCCCGCAGATAACTGAGCGCGTCCTCGACCGACAGTTCACCGTCGGGTGAGCGATTGTGCGCAGGAATCCACACCACGCCACCCGACACCGCGGTCGTGCCGCCGACCGTCGCGGCCTTCTCGTAGACCGCGACCGAGGCGCCGTTGGCGGCTGCAGTCAGTGCGGCCGCGAGTGCGGCTGCGCCGCTGCCGAGAACGACGACGTCGGCTTCCTGGTCCCAGGACGGCATGCGCTTTCCGTTCCTTCCTGCCGGGTCAGCTGAGGATCTCCGATAATTCCTTGGCCGCCTTGATAACTGCGTCTTTACCGCGCATCACCACGTCCTCGCGGTGCGAGATCAAGTTGATGCACGCCGGCGGTGACGGTACGTCTCGATGCACTGGAACCGCCAAACCGTATGTGTTCGGCTCGATTTCACCGTGGGTGATCACCCACCCCTGCTCGCGGGCGATTGCCACCAGATCCCGTTCGTCGGGTCGGGCCGGCAGGCTGGCCAGCAATGCAATGCCCGCAGCGCCCCGATCGAGCGGGTAGCGGCTGCCTTCATGGAATGCCAGCTGGTAGGGGACCTGGGTGGGAACGATCACCGCGATGGCCACCTGCTGGTCGCCCTCGGCCACCAGAAGCGACACCGTCGTGCCCAGTTCGTCGGCCAGCGCGCGCAGGATCGGCACGCTGAGTTGGCGAACGTTGCGGTCGAAGGCCGCGCCCAGTTGCGCCAATCCGGACGCAGGCCGGTAGCGGCCGTCCTCGCCCTTGGCGATGAAGCGGAATTGGGTCAGCGTGGCGAGCAGGCGATACGCGATCGTGCGATGAACGCCGACACCGTCGGCGACCTGCTGCACGGTCATGCCCGCGGATGCATCGGCCACCAGTTGCAGGGCGGTGAGGCCGCGCGCCAGCGTCTGTGAGCCGGGTGGGGTGGTCGTCGGCACCTCGCGCATGTCAGCGGGCCCCGATCTTGCTTGACAGACACCTCGGCGAGAGTGATGCTCTATAGATAGTGCACATTAGTGTGCGATTTTAGCACACATCGGTGGCGTAAAACGAGAACCACATTTCCGCCCGACGGCAGGAGAGGAACCGGTGGCCGAGCACGAAAGCGTGTGGAGTGACCTGCAGGGCGTCCCGTTCGAGCAGGGCTACCTGACTGCCGGTGGTGTGCGAACCCGCTACCTGCATGCCGGCGACGAGAGCAAGCCGCCCCTGATTCTGCTGCACGGATCAGGGGGCCACGCCGAAGCGTATGTGCGCAATCTGGAAGCGCACGGCGAACACTTCTCGGCCTGGTCGATCGACATGCTGGGCCACGGCTACACCGATAAACCCGGCCATCCCTTGGAGATTCGCCACTACATCGATCATCTGCTGGCGTTTCTGGAGGCCATCGACGTCACGCGCGCCCACCTGTCCGGTGAGTCGTTGGGCGGCTGGGTGGTGTCGCGCGTCGCGGCGGATCATCCCGAGACGGTCGACCGGTTGGTGCTCAACACCGCGGGCGGCTCGCAAGCCGACCCCGAAGTGATGAAGCGGATCATCACGCTGTCGATGGCGGCCGCCGAGAACCCGACGTGGGAGACCGTGCAGGCCAGGATCAAATGGCTGATGGCCGACAAGTCCAAGAACTACGACGACTTGGTCGCCAGCCGGCAGCGGGTGTATCGCCAGCCCGGATTCGTCGACGCGATGCGCGACATCATGGCCCTGCAGGATCCCGAGACCCGCGACCGTAACCTGCTGCGTGCCAACGACTATGGGTCGATCACCGCGCCCACGCTGGTGGTGTGGACCAGCGACGACCCGACCGCCGACGTCACCGAGGGCCGCCGCATCGCGTCGATGATCCCCGGGGCCCGCTTCGAGGTGATGTCCGGCTGCGGTCACTGGCCGCAGTACGAGGACACCAAGACGTTCGACCGCCTGCACATCGACTTCCTGCTGGGGCGCTGATGCCGGACGGCGACCAAGAGGTGGACGTGGACGTCGTCGTCGTCGGCGCTGGCCCGGTCGGCCTGACGTTGGCGAATATCCTTGGCCTCCAAGGCGTCAGCACGCTGGTGATCGAAGAACGTGACACCCTGATCGATTATCCGCGCGGTGTCGGCCTCGATGACGAGTCACTGCGCACCTTCCAGGCGATCGGGGTGGTCGAGCACGTGCTCCCACACACCGTGCCCAATCAGATCCTGCGGTTCGTGGATGCCAAGCGCCGGATACTCGCCGAGATGGCACCTCCGGACGCACGTTTCGGTTGGGCCAAACGCAACGGTTTTGTCCAGCCACTGGTCGATGCCGAACTGCTGCGCGGTCTGGAGCGCTTCGAGCACGTCGAGGTGCAGTGGGGACGGGCAATGTCGTCCTACACCGAATCGGCCGACGCGGTCACCGTCGAATTCGGCGGCGACCACGGACCGAGAACCGTGCGTACCCAGTATGTCGTCGGCTGCGACGGCGGGCGTAGCGTCACTCGGCGGCTGATGGGGGTCTCCTTCGACGGCACCACCTCACCGACCCGCTGGCTGGTGGTCGACATCGCCAACGATCCGCTCGGTCATCCCAACAGCGAAGTCGGCGCCGACCCGGCCCGTCCCTACGCGTCGATCTCGATCGCGCACGGAATTCGCCGCTTCGAGTTCATGATTCACGCCGATGAGACCGACGAGCAGGCCGAAGATCCGGCCTTCCTCACCCAGATGCTGTCCTCGATGGTGCCGCACCCGGATCGGGTCGACGTGATTCGGCACCGGCTCTACACCCACCACTCACGGATCGCCGGCGCATTCCGCAAGGGGCGCCTGCTGCTCGCTGGGGACGCCGCGCACCTGATGCCGGTGTGGCAGGGGCAGGGCTACAACAGTGGCATCCGCGACGCGACCAACCTCGGCTGGAAGCTCGCCGCCGTGGTCAACGGGTACGCCGACGACGCGCTGCTCGACAGCTACGACGTCGAGCGCCGCAAGCACGCCCGCGCGATGATCGATCTGTCGACGATGGTGGGCCGCGTCATCTCGCCGACCAACCGCCACGTCGCCGCGGCCCGCGACCTGTTGGTCCGGTCGGCGTCAATTGTGCCTTCGCTCAAGCGATACGTGCTCGAGATGCGATTCAAGCCGATGCCGCGCTACGACCAGGGCGCCGTCGTGCACCCCGAGCCGCGGCGGGCCGATTCACCGGTCGGAACGTTGTTCGTGCAACCCCGGGTCGATACCCGAGAACAGCGCGACGTCCTGCTCGACGACGTACTCGGCAACGGATTCGCCGTCGTGTGCTGGAACAACAACCCGCGGGCCATCCTCGGCGCCAAGGCCTTCGCCGACTGGCAGGCGCTCGGAACGAAGCTGGTCGCGGCCCGGCCGTCGACCCAGCTGCACTGGGACGGCGACGACGATCCCGACGTGGTCGTGGTCGGCGACCGGGCCGGCCAGCTCAAAGCCTGGTTCGACGCGCATCAGGAGTCCGTGCTGTTCCTACGTCCCGACCGATGCGTCGCGGGTGCCTGTATCGCCCAACTCGCCCCTGAGCTGAGTTCTTCGCTTTTCAACGTCCTCACCTTGACACCGGGAGGCGGTGATTCTCAAAGTGTCCATCGCCCTGTGCTGCATGTCCCACAGCCCACTGCTCAATCTGCCCGGGCCGTCGCAGGATCTTCTTGATGACATTGACGGCGCACATACGCAGGCAAAGGATTTCGTCGCGGACTTCAACCCGGAACTCGTGGTCATCTTTGCCCCCGACCACTACAACGGGTTCTTCTACCGGACGATGCCGCCGTTCTGCATCGGCACCGACGCACAGGGGGTCGGCGACTACGGCACGCACAATGGTCCTCTCGATG
>NZ_JBYCLA010000205.1:0-6202 GCF_057473665.1 Mycobacterium sp. TH-M25 | reverse complement strand
GCGGCCACGGTGACGTTATTTCCCCCGGTGTTGGCGCTGGCGGCCAAACGCGGCATCGGTGAACCCAAGGCAGATCGCACTCGCCGCTACTGGAACTGGATCGCCGTGGCGGTGGTCCGTCGACCCGTGCCGCTATTGGTCGCCAGTCTGGCGCTGGTGCTAGGCCTGGCGGCTGTCGCGCTGACTATGCACATCAGCTACGACGATCGCCTAGGACAGCCGGCGACGACGGCTAGCAATGAGGGGTATCGCCTGCTGGACCGCCACTTTCGCAAGGACGTCATCATCACCGAATTCATGGTGGTCGAATCGCCCACCGATATGCGCACCAGCAAGGCCCTGGCCGACCTGGATGAAATGGCGTCTCGGGTCTCGCAACTGCCCGGCGTCACCAAGGTCTCCGGTGTCACCCGGCCCACCGGCGCGCGTCTGGACCAGGCTCAACTGTCATGGCAAAACGGCCAGATCGGCGACAAGATGGCCGGCGCGGTCGCCAAGGGAGACGCCCATAAGGATGACCTGGCCAAACTCACCGGCGGCGCCGACCAACTCGCCGGCGGTCTCGCGCAACTGGACACCACCTTGCACACCGCGTTGACCCCGTTGACCGGAATCCTCACCCAGGCCCAGTCCAGTGGATTCCAAGTCCAGCGGTTCCGTCCGCTGCTACAGCAGCTTTCGGGAACCGCCCCGGCCGTCGACCAAGCCATCCGAACCGGTCCGGGGCTGCGCCAGCAAGCCGACCAGGCCCAAAACGCGATCGCCGCCATCGACCCCCTCGTCGGTGCGCTCAACACCTCCCCGTGGTGTGCGACCACACCGGAATGCGCCCAACTCCGCGACCAGGTGCAGATCCTGGTGACCCTGCGCCATACCGGCTTCTTCAACCAGCTCGCCAACCTCGGCGACCTGTACCAGCCCAGCAGCGGCAGCGCGGCCGGCACCGTGGCCGACGTCCAAAACGCAATCACGTCGCTGGACAAGGCTTTCGGAGCGCTCGGCGACCCCGCCGACCTGGCCGGCAACATCCGCCGGCTCCAAAGCGGCATCAGCCAACTCGCCTCCGGCGCACAGGCCCTCGCCACCGGCGTGCATACCCTCGCCGACAGCAACATCGAAATGCTGTCGGGCATGAGCCAAATCGCTACCCAACTACAGAATTCCGCACGAACCACCGCCGGCTCCGACAACGCCAGCGGCTTCTACCTTCCCAACAATGCCTTCGAAAACCGCCAATTCGCCGACGTTGCAAAGCATTTCCTGTCACCCGACGGAAAAACCGCGCGTTTCGCCATCGAATCCAGTTACGACCCGTACAGCAGCGACGCGATGAACCTCGCCCACAAAATCACGCAGGTCGCCGATGCCGCACGGCCCAACACCTCGCTGGCCAACGCCACGGTGTCGATGGCCGGATTCCCCGCCGTCAACTCCGACATCCAACGCCTGCTTTCCGCCGACTTTCATCAGCTGGCCTTTGCGACCCTCGTCATCGTCGGCCTCATCTTGGTCGTATTGCTGCGCGCCCTGGTCGCCCCGCTCTACCTGTTGGGTACCGTCGTGCTCAACTACGGCGCCGCGCTCGGACTGGGAACCCTCGTCTTCCAATATGGCTTCGGCAAGGAAATCGCCTGGCCCGTACCGCTTCTCGCGTTCATCATCCTGGTCGCCGTCGGCGCCGACTACAACATGCTGCTCATCTCACGACTACGCGAAGAATCGGCCCACAACATTCGCGTCGGCGTCCTGCGAACCGTCGCAAACACCGGCTCAGTCATCACGTCGGCCGGGCTCATCTTCGCCGCCAGCATGTTCGGCCTGATCGTCGGCTCCATCGCGATCATGATCCAAGCCGGATTCATCATCGGCTGCGGCCTACTACTGGATACCTTCGTCGTTCGCACCCTCACCGTTCCCGCGATCGCCACCCTGCTGCGCGAAGCGAGCTGGTGGCCGCAACGGAAACCCCTGACTCACAACGGCTGACCACATCGGACCACATGACGATTAGCCAGGGGCGCATCCGCACCAGCGACGGGATCACCCTCGTGGCCGATTGCTACCGCCACGCCGCGACTCGCCCCGTCGTGTTGCTGCTCCACGGCGGCGGTCAGAACCGTCACGCATGGGCCACCACCGCTCGCCGACTCCATTCCCACGGCTACACCGTCGTCGCCTACGACACACGAGGTCACGGCGACAGCGACTGGGACCCCAGCGGACAATACGACGTCGAACGGTTCGTATCCGATCTGATCTCGGTACGAGACCACGTCAGCCCCGACAGTCCCCCCGCCGTCGTCGGCGCGTCGCTGGGCGGGCTGATCATCCTCGCTACCCACCTGCTGGCCCCACCCGACCTCTGGGCAGCCGTTGTCCTGGTCGACATCACCCCACGAATGGAATTTGATGGGGCCCATCGCATCGTGTCATTCATGGCCGCACACCCCGACGGATTCGGCACGCTCGATGACGCCGCCGATGTCATCGCCGAATACAACCCACGCCGCGCGCGACCCGAAAATCTCGACGGCCTGCACAAGGTTCTGCGCCAACGGAGCGACGGGCGATGGATCTGGCGCTGGGACCCCGCCTTCATCAGCTCCAACTTCGATGTCCTGCAAGGCAATCTCATGACCGGCAGCGAGGAGTTCGACGCCATCAGTGGATTTCTCGCCGACGCAGCACGTCGAATCACGGCCCCAACGCTGCTAGTACGCGGCGCACTGTCAGACGTCGTCTCCCAGGACACCGTCAACGAATTCCTCCACCTCGTCCCACACGCCGAAACGACGGACGTCACCGGGACCGGTCACATGGTTGCCGGCGACAACAACGACGCGTTCACCGCCGCGGTCACCGACTTCCTCGACCGCACAATGGGGATGACATGAAGATCCAATCAATGGACACGGCCCGCCCTGCTATTGATCTCGTTGAATTCGACGAATCCGGCTGCCATTACGACTAAGCGCTCCAGATTGTTCCCTACGCCCCGCATGTAGTGATTTACGTAGTATCTAAGTCGTCGTCTTCGGCAGAAAGGTCGTGCCGAACCGCTCGGACTCGGCCCCGAGGCAGACACGCCATGTAGCCATGGCCTTTGCCATAGAGTTCCCACGCGGTCGCTGCTGCATCTGGGAGGACATCGATGCGGTGTCCGCGGGAGAACCCGAGATGGAGCGACCCGTCATCGTCGAACCAGGCCCGCGTGCATACCGCTCCGGCAAGGTCCAACAACGTCCGCTCTTCCGGCGAAAGGTAGGCGGGGTCGATCAACACCTCTTCCTCGGGCCAGGCTCCTACTGCAGGAAGCGTCAGCCGCATCGGACGGGAGATTACGAGCTCGCTGTAATCGTCGAGGTCGAGTACCAGGCCACCTTGCAGTGAGACTCGCTGAACAGTGCACTGCTCGATCCATTGTGCAGGCATAGCCGCTCCCTTCGACACGTCAGCGGAGCCACACTTATAAGACTTCTAGTATCGCAGCGATACTGTCGGTATTGCTAGAGATCGTTGGCGCCCGCCCACATCAAGAACAAGTCGCATAGCTCCGTCGATGCACTCGCGTGTCTGCTCCGCTGTTGCCCGGCCGCCGACGAAGGCCATCAAGTTGGCCAGCCAGATATCAGCGATGAGCCCTGCGATCTGTCGCTCGTGGATTCCTTCCGTACCGCCACTCAGTGCCCGCGCCAGCATGCTTTCGATCAGATCGGCGGCATGTTGGGCCGCCAGAGCTTCATCGGTGCCAGCAGTAACGAATGCGCGAACCACGGCCTCGGTGAGCTTCACATTTTGCTGCCATTCGTCGTGAAGCCGCCGAGTCAAGGATTCCACTCGCCGAATCGGGGACGCCGCACACGTGCTCCAGTCGCGTTCTTCATCCAGGCGCACGAACTCGCGGGCGAGCAGCGTCACCAGCAGGTGGGTCTTCGACGTGAAATGGTCATACACCGACCCGACCGTGACGCCGGCTTGCTTGGCGACCGATTTGAAGTGGACCGCCTTGAAGCCGCCCAACGTTGCGACCGCCCGGGTGGCGTCGAGGACTGCTGCGCTGCTCGCGGTGTGTGCCCCTGGACGAGACATCGCGGCCTCTACCTCAGCCAACAAGACACAGACCTCTACTGGGGGATGGACCTAGCAACCTGAGGCTTGCGGAGCGCCACTTCTCAGCGGAATGTCGACAACCCGGACAGCACCGAGAACGGCAGGCACGAGCGCACTGTTTGGCGACCGATATAGCCAGCGCCGAATTTGCGCCATGCCGAGCCGGTGTGAAACCTGAGCCCGATTGGCGGGCACCTGTGGCCGCGGCTACTCGCGAATATTCGTGAGGCGACCGCCATTCCCGTGCAATCCGCGTCGCCTGCCTCGGTCCCCGACATCGCGACACCAGCAAAACAACCCCTAGTACTGTTGGTTTCGCTACGCTACTGTTCGTACCATAGCGCAGAAGGAAGCCTGGAATGTCGGATTGACGAAGGCGATGTCATGCCCTCCGCAAACACTGGCTCGTTAAGGGACCGACGCCGCGCCGAGTTGCTCTCGCAGATCCAGGGAACCGCACATCAACTTTTTGCCGAACGTGGATTTGCTGCGGTGACCACCGAGGACATCGCTGCCGCTTCCGGGATATCCATCAGCACGTACTTCCGCTACGCGCCTACGAAGGAAGATCTGCTGATCGCCCCCTTGCGGCAAACGGTCGCTGAAATCGTTGCCGCCTATGGCACTCAGCCATCGGACCAATCAGCAGCCGACGCGCTGATCGCGTTGTTCGCCGAAACCGCGTGGGACAAAACCAATCCGAAGCCGCACTACTGGCAACAAGCCATACTGACCGCCCCCCACCTACTGAGCAAATCGGCACTGATCAGCGATAACGATGGCCGCAAGTTCATCGAACTCGTCGCTGCACGGATGGGCGTCGATGCAGGGTTGGACATTCGTCCCTCGCTGCTTGTCCACACGGCCTTGGCCACCGCACAATTCATACTTCGACGCCGGCTGAGTGAAGACACTAAAACGAGACCACCGCTCCACGTTGAGTTGGAACGGGCCTTGAGGGTTACGTTGGCTGGATTCGACTGAGTGCAGACCGCTTTGGAAGTCCGGGCCGTACGGTTGGCCAACTGCCCGGCAATCTGGTCCGTCATAACCTTTAACCTGAAACGACATTTACTCCATCATGGGCGCGGGAGTGCGGATCTTCATCGAATGCATCTAGAACCCGCACTGCGAAGGCAGGGCTCATCTCACCCTCAACTTGTTCTTTCGTCATCCAACGGACTTCCCGAGCTTCGGCAGTCGGGTGCGTGTCGCCGGCGGCAGGACCGCACCGGTAAACCAGCGCGACAATGCCCTGAGTAAGGTTCTTGTAGACCCCGGTGAGACGTTGCACTGTGACCTTCAATCCAGTTTCTTCGAGCACTTCGCGTCGAACGCCGTCCTCGAAGGACTCGTGCAGTTCGAGTACTCCGCCGGGAGCCTCCCAGCGGCCGTTGTCCTCTCGCCGGATGACGAGAACCCGACCGTCATCCCGTACAACGACCCCGGCGACACTGACCGAGTGCTTTGGCGTAGTTCCCATCGTTGGTCTCCATTGTTCGACGCCGGCAGACGTGACACCGGTTGACTGGCTTCCTAGACTAGTCGTCTAGACATGTAATGGAAGGCTGCCGGGTGCTGCAACTTGGACAAATCGATCGCACCGATGACAAACCACCGTATCGGCAGATCGCGAGCATGTTGCGGGAGGCGATCAGTTCCAGTCGGTTCCCGCCTGGGGAACGACTGCCGTCCGAGGCGGAACTGATCGAGCATTTCGGTGTGGCCCGCATGACCGTAAGACAGGCCATGCAGGAGCTTCGTTCCGACGGACTCGTCATCTCGCAACACGGCCGCGGAGTGTTCGTCCGGCCGACGCCACCAATCCGCAGGCTGGCGTCGGATAGATTCGCACGACAGCATCGCGCCGAAGGAAAGGCGGCTTTTTCCGTCGAGGCAGAGAAATCTGGCTACTCGCCGCAAGTCGACAATATCGCCGTCAGCCGCGAGAAGCCGAATTCGTTTATAGCGGAACAACTTCGAATATCAGCCGACGATGACATCGTCGTGCGATCGAGGCGTTACCTGGCGAATGGACGACCCGTTGAGACGGCCGTCTCGTACATTCCGGCGGCATTTGCCGAAGGCACGA
>NZ_JBYCLA010000204.1:0-5059 GCF_057473665.1 Mycobacterium sp. TH-M25 | reverse complement strand
CGCGGTCACGGTGCTGGCGGTGCAGGGATGTGTGCGCTACAAGCCCGACCGTGAAGACGTTCTGTTCACCCAGGCCGAGTACGCCGACGCGATCGATCCGCTACCGGGAGCTGAGCTGGTGATCACCCACTGCCCGCCGGCCGGGATCAACGACGCCGAGGACACGGCACACACCGGTATCGATGCCTTACGGAACTGGGTGGACACCCACCAGCCGCGTTGGCTGCTGCACGGGCACACCTACGACAATCCGCAACATTCCCGGCACGGCGACACCGATGTGTTCTATGCCAACGGGTACGCGATAGTCGAGCTGGCGATCTGATTCAGTCAGCCATTTGCGCGGCCAGTTCCGTTGACCGGCCCGCAACTGTGTTCGGGGTCTCGGCGTCGATCTCGGACTCGGCGTCTTCGCTGAACGGACCCACGTCACGCAATGCACTGATGCGCTGGACGATCGGGTCGGTGATGACCTCAGCGATCTGGGAGATGCGCTGCTGTGCAGCTTTGATTCGCTGGAACTCCGCGGTGTCGATGCGGGTGGTGAAGGCGTCGAGATTTTCGCGAATTACCTTGTGCATCGCCGGTCCGGTCGTGCACGCCATCAGGTCCAGACCGCGAACCCCCGCATGGTTGCGGGCGAACTGGCTCGGCTGTCCCAGGATGGATAGCCGCTGGACGCTGTTGAGTTTGAGGTCGACGGCTCGCATCATCCCGTGCTCGATCTGGAAGTCGTGCATGGCGTGGTGTGCGGCGCCGAACTGTGCCCGCATGCGTGCGGTGTCGGTGTTGCGGAACACGACCGCCACGGTGTCGTAGTCCTGCACCGGCAACGGCATGTCTGCCACCGAGAACCCGTGACTCGGTGCGCGTGAAGTGTCGTTGGAGACCCGCCCCCACACCACCGAGTTGCGCGTCAGACGGACCCACCCGGCCGAGGGCACGTCGACCATGCGCAAGAACATCGAGGTGTCCGAGAGCACCCATAGAGCATTGGGAACGTCGAGGTTGGCCCACACTTCGCTGCCCGGGCCGATCACCCCGAACTCGTAGAGGTCCACGATCTGGGTAACGACCGCCGGGCCTGCCGACGCCGGAGTTCCGGGCCGGATAAAAGCGTGCACGATGACGCCGGTTGATTCGCTCATGGACCGGCACCGTAGACCTGATTCCAGGATCCGCCTGCACGCGCCACGATTTCGCCGTCGGCGCTTATCCCGGTTTTGATGCCGCTTTTGAGCGTGACATTGACCAGCAGCTTGATCGGGGCTTTGAGCGAATGATTGAGCGCCCTTTTGACGTCACTTTTGAGCGTCGGCCGCCATGCCGGAATTCCGCGCGTACGTGCATGTCGGGGTGCACGTTCGCGTCTAATTCCACCAGCCGTGACCGGAGCCGACAGAACGTGTCGCGTTCGTCGTGACGGGAGCGCGTGATCCAGGCTCCAGCCGACCCACTCAACTGCGGTGCCGGACCCCGGCCCCGCAGCGGAACCGGAAGGCCACCGAATCATGGACACGTCAGCGCCACCGACCGCGGCGGACACCGCAATATCAGCCGTGGCTTACCTGGCCGGCATCAGCGACCCGACCGACGACGGAATGTTGATCAATATTGTCAATTGGGGACTCGCAGCGATCATGGTGTTGGCCGTTCTCGTCGGCGGTTGGTTTGGCTTCAAGGCGTGGCTGGAAGCCAAAGGTAAGAAAGAGGGCATCACCGCGATCCGCGATATCACCTTCGGTGTACTCGCCATCGAGGCGTTTCTCGGCGGCATCATGTTCATCGCCAACTACGGCTCCAGCTTCATTTCGAACTTCTCCTGATGATCGCCGTGATGGACGTCAGGTGCTCACGCAGCGAAGCACCTGGCAACAACTTCGAGGGCTGCTGATGCGCCCGTTTCGTGTCTTCAACGGAGTCTCCGGCGTCCGCATCATCTGGAAACTCGCGGGCACCAGACTCGGCTCGCTCGGACAGATCGCGGTGCTGTCGCTGATGGCGCTCTGCCTTTTTGTGCTGATGCTGACCAACCCCTACGTCGCCGCGGGGTTATTCACCACAGGATTCATCGTCATCACGATCTACGCGGCCGTGCTGTCACGTCTCGACGACACCGAGGCGCTGTCTGAACGCACCCAGCTCGCCTTATTGCGCCGTGGGCTAAAGCACCGCCGCAGCGCCAACTTCGACTTGCCCGGCATCTGAGAGAGAGAGAGAGAACCACTCAACCATGGGATCGCACATTCCCCCGCTACGTCGTCGCACCGGAAACCTGATCCTCTCCGAGGACGGCAGCGTCTGGCACAACTATCTGTTGCGCGGGATCAACGTCAACAGCTACCGCCCCGAGACAGCTGCTGCTGCGCAGGACAGTCACGAACTGCTGTACTGCGCGCTATCGGAGATTCCGACCGACGACATCATGCTGACCGGGTTCCGGGTGCGCCGCGATCCGATCGACACCATGAACGCGATCACCGGTGGAATTCCGGACTGGAATCCGAGCAAGTACCGGTATCTGGAGAACCTGCTCAACGACCTGTACCGGCGCATGATTACCGGCGAGTACGTCGAGTTCGATCGGGTGTATTGGCTGGCCATCAGCCAGCCGTCGCGGCGTCGGCTGTCCGAGCGGATGGTCGCCTCAGTGGTGGAGACCGACCCGCACGAAGGACTTGATTGGGCCGACACTACAGAGTTCGAAAAGCACTGTCTGGCCGCGTTGCCCGCCGAGTTCAAGCCGCGACGCACCACGCCGGCGATGGTCGACTGGGCTTTCGAACGAGCGACCATGCGCGGCCTTGCCGTGCCGATGTTGCCTCCGCTGACGGCGGGGCCGACCACCGCGTCGGAGAAGTCGTATCCCGATGTGATGTTCGACGAATCCGCCGAGGCAGCCGCGCTGTACTCGACCTTCCTCAGCGATCTCGACAACGGCCGTGACTACACCAAGAAGTTGTCGAAAGCCGACCGCAAGCTGTCGTTGTTCAAGCGGTTCCGCACATTGTCCGCGGGCAAGATCATGTCGATTTCCCATCCCGGCAAACGAACTGCGGATCTTCCCGACGGACCCACCTCCTACCAATCGCTGCTGGGCATCGCCCGCTACCCCGCCACGTACACCAGTGCGGTGTCGAGCTTCACCTACATCGTCGACCAGGCCATCGGCGGAGACAGCGACTTCACGTTGCGGATGCGGTTCTCCCAGGACCTGATCTCCACGAAAACGGTCTCGACGACTGATCGCGATCTGGCGGCAGAGAGCACCGCCAACTCCGAGGACGAGTTCGAAGCCTACGACTACGACAACCGCCGCCGCGAGCTTCGCCAGTTCCACAATGCGATCCAGTCCAAGTCCGGCCCACGAGGCATGCAGCTCACCGCGATCTTCGCGCTCGGAGACAAGAACCTCGACCATCTGCAGTCGCGTGTCTCCGCAGTGCAGCAACATTTCCGGTCCAACGGCTACGCCCCCCTACTTCCGGTCGGCGGCCAGAAAGAGCTGTGGACGATGATGATGCCGGGCTCGCGGCGCACCCGGCTCGGTGACGATCTCCTGCAGACTTCGACGGCTTACTGGTTCTCCGGGGCCATGCCGATCCGGCGCAGTTTCGCCGGCGATTCGGTCGGCATGCCGTTGGCGGTCAACAAAGAGAACGCCAACGGGCAGATCATCTTGCTCGACTTACTCAACGCCACTGACAAAGGCAACGCCTCCATCGCCATCACCGGAGCGCAGGGCGGCGGCAAATCGCATCTGATGAAGCTGATTCTGCTGTTCGTGATGGCGCTCAACCGATATGCCGCCCTGATCGACCACTCCAAGCACGGGGAATGGGCTGTGTTCGCCCGCCGCATCGCGCGGGTCCAGGTGGTCAACGCGGCCACCGGAGAGACACCCGGCGGACGAGTGTCGATGGACTTCCTCAAGTGCCTGCCGTCGCCGGAGGCAGAGACCTCGATGATGGCGCACTACCTTCCTCTGTTCGAGATCTCCACCAAGTCCGCCGAAGCGTCGTTTCTGGCCAAGATCCTCAACGCCGAGTTCCGCGCGGCGCGTGGAATCACCACCACCCGGCGGTTGATGAACTGGCTGAAAACAACCGGTGAGCCCGAGGCCGCGATGCTGCTGCGCAACTTCGAGCACTGGGCGGCGCTCCCGTATACCGAGGCGTTCATCGACCCCCCGGCCCGCAGCGGATCCGATATGGAACGTCCGCCGTTCGACGACATCACCGACCTGGCTGCGCGGATGGACTCCGGAAAAGTTCCTCACGCCACGGTGTTCCGCACCCATGGACTGCCGGTGTATCGCGGTGTCAATCCAGCGGCGGCCACGGACCTCAACAAGTGGGCGGCTTCTGTGTACGGGTCGATCGCACGAATGACCGCCTACCGGTTCGGCCAGATCCGTGGAACCTGTGTGTTCTTCGGCGACGAGATCAGTTTCCTCAAGGGCAACGAAGACGTCGTGGAGTTGCTGATCCGTTCCCCCGACCGCACCGGACGCAAGGACGCGAACTTCATCGTCGCGGCCTCCCAGCACGCCGACGACTTCGATCACAACTACGCGATGATCGAGAAGAAGGCTGCTCTGCGGCAGAAAAACAAAAGGAACGCCACAGCTGCGATGGCGTTGATGGACATGCCGGTTCTGGACTCGCTGGTGGACATGATGGTCAACCAGACGAGTCCGCCGGACCCTGAGGACAACAACCTCACCCGTGCGGGGCGCTACGGCGAGGGTTGGTGGAACGACGGGAACAACAACACGGTGCGGGTGCAGTTCTTCCCGATTCTGTCGTCGTCGCTGGCGCGGTTCGCCGACACCACCAGCTCACGGATGATCCGGGAATCCGACCTCGACGTCGACGGCGACGTGATCACCGCCGGCGCGCCCGAGCCGGTGCCATCGAACGGCCGCCACGCCAGCGGGACGAGCTGACGATGGCCTCGTTCCTGGACTTGTTCGACGTCGTCGACTCCGACGGCGCACCGGCGGCCCGGTACCGGCTGATGTACATCGGCAGCTACCTGTCCAATCAGGAGTCGCTTT
>NZ_JBYCLA010000203.1:0-3855 GCF_057473665.1 Mycobacterium sp. TH-M25 | reverse complement strand
TGCACGTAACGCACCATCTTTCTCGGTCATGGTGCGCAAAGTGCAGGGCGGAGCTAGACTGTATTGAAGATTGCTAATATTCGCAATTAGTTGACTTGCGATCGCAGGCGTTTCGGTAACCGATCCCCGTCCGCTAACGGCACACCGCGCCAGGAGTTCCGATGAACAGTGATCCACAACACCGTCGACCGACCGCCTACCAATACGTCGGCTACTCCTACGGGCGGGTCCTGCCGTCTTCGATGCGCGACTGGGTGCGTAACGACTTGGCCGGTAAAGGCGCCACCGCGCGCACAATGATCCGCGTCATCATTCCGGCCTTTCTCGTGCTCGCCCCGTTCTGGCTGATACCGACGACCCTCTACGTCCACGCCGGCATGACCCTGCCCATCTTCCTACCGTTCATCCTGTTCTCCCACGCCCTCAACAAAGTGTGGCGCCGGCACCGACTCGCACAGCACGGCCTCGACCCGGATTTGGTCGATGAGTTGGCACATAGGCGCGATGCCCACAAGCGCCGCGCCTACATCGAGCGCTACGGCCCCCGGGTGTAGCCGGACACGTTGAACTGTCAACGCCACGGTGATTGCTAGCTCGTCACGGCCGAGCAATCCCTGTGGCGACGCACGTACTACCCTGCCGCGCAGCGTCGAGTCACAGGGGCGGGCATTCCTCGGCTTGAGTCAACGCATGAGAATTGTGGCCGAAATGATCGAGAAAGCGGCTCAGTGCGGCGAGAATTCGGGAAGCACGGCTCCGCAACGAGGCAGCCCCAGCCGCCAGCACTGCTAACAAGGTTAATGCGAGAAGACAAGCCATGAGTTCCCCCCCTTTGACGCGGTCATTGTCCGTAGAGCCGTGGGACAGTCGCCAACTTCCGGTGACAGATACAGCCGATAGTTGAGTTGACCAAGCAGGTCGTTGACCCGCTCCATGAAGCGTAAGAGTCCGGGCGCAAGATCAATACGTCTCGAAACCTCGAAGTTATCGGCATTCTTTATCTCGCGGAGACAAAAAGTCATACCCTGACGGCTGTGGTTGATCCAGCGGCCGGTCAAGGCGTTCCTCTCCACGAAGTGACTCAAGTCCTCGGCCGCCTCGGCGATCTTGTCGAAGCGTTGCCGGATGCCATCGACGCGCTTGTGCTTGAAGAAGTCGGCGAGCTCGCTGCCGACCAACAGCTCAAAGATCTGCTGAGCGACACCATCGTCGCGAACGTGGACACCTGGTTTTCCGTCATCCGCTACTCGATCCCCATCGACCATGTCGAAGCGCCGACGGCGGCCCTCGAACACGCGCGGCGGATGGCACAACGCGAAATCCCCGTCAACGCGTTGCTGCGCGCCTACCGGCTCGGGCACCAGCGCGGACTGGATCTCATCATTGCCGGACTGCGAAGCGCGGACCTGCCCTCCGAGCAGAAATTGGCACTCTTCGAGCACATCACCCGGGTGTCGTTTCGGTACATCGACTGGATGTCCGAGCAGGTTTTGGCGACCTATCAGATCGAGCGCGCGCAGTGGGACGAAAACCGGCGAAGTCTGCGCGCACAAGCCATCCGCGACATCCTCGACGGACGTGACGTAGACGTGAACGAAACGTCGAAGTCTATGAGGTACTCCTTGGGCGCAACGCATGTGGCGCTGCTCGTATGGCTCAACCGGGATGCGCGCGCCGACTCCGATCAGCTCATCGCCATGGAGCGTTTCGCGCATCAGGCGGCCGCTGCGGCTGGTGCCGACCAACTGGTCTACCACTCGATCGACCGCCTCGTCGCCTGCGCATGGATGACGGCCCCCGATCCGTCAGACTGCGTGTCTAAGCTGCGTGCCTTCGTCCAAGATCAGCCCGACTGCCCCGGAATTGCGGTCGGTGAACCACTTGGCGGACTGCAAGGTTTTCGTCGCACGTACCGGCAGGCCGAGCGGGCCCGCGCGGTGGCCATGGCGGCCCAGGGCACCGCACGCCGATTCGTCGCCGCCCGAGATCCCGGTCTGGCGCTCGCCTCGATGCTGGTCGCCGATGTCCCGACGCTGAAGTGTTGGATTCACGACGTGCTGGGGCCGCTGGCTTCGAGCACCGCATCCGACCAGCGTCTGCGAGACACCCTGAGCGTGTTCCTGCGCGGCGGTTCCAGCTTCAAGGCAGCAGCTGCCGAACTTCAGATACATGGCAACACGGTCAAATACCGTGTGAATCGGGCGGTAGAGCGCTGCGGTCGCACCATGGCCGGCGACCGGTTAGACGTTGAGTTCGCACTGCTCATGTGCGATTGGTTCGGCGATGCAGTCCTGACCTAACCCCAGGACCGCAGCTGCCGGGCGAATGAAGAACACAACTCACTGCTTGGTGACGGCGAGCCAGCCCGTCGACTCAGCAGAACGGAACTCGCTCGGACAGCGGCCGGTCCAGCGCTTGAAGGCGTGTGAGAAGTTGGTCAGATCGCCATATCCGAGTTCCGTGGCGATTTGGCTCGCCGACATCGATCGGGTGAGCAACAGCAGCATGGCGGTCTCGCGCAAACATGACTCGCGCAGCTCGCGAAAGGTGGTTCCCTCTTCGGCGAGGCGCCGTTTGAGCGTGCTGGTGGATACCAGGAGTTCGTCGGCGACGCACTGGCTACTTCGCTGTCCGGGAGCCTTCGCCAAGAGTTGTCTCACCGTCGCCGAGAACGACGCAACGCCGCGCCGCTGGTCGAGATTGCGCTTCAGCTCGGCGACGGCGAGTCGATGCGCGAGGGGATCGGAGAACCGGCACGCCTGCTCGAGCGTGTCAGCGGGAACGTGCAGGTAGGACATCGGAGCGTCAAAGAAAAGGCGCCCGGCTAGTGTCAGGTCGTCCTCGTGATCGGTCAGGGTGCGGGGCGCGGGCCAACTCATGTGGAGTGTGACGGTCGCCGGATCACCGATGAGCATGTCCAGCAGTCGCAGCACCGCCGACCCGGTGTAGACGACGGCCAGGCAGTCCAGTGCCGGATCGCCTGTGTGTCCGGTCAGCGCGGCAGTGAGGCCATGATCACTGGGATGGAACTGTGCACTGATAGCCGTCGAGATCAACGGCAGATAGGTGAGTAGCTCCGCGACCTCGACCACCGAGCCCGCGCTGACCAGCGGAACACTCAACGGGCCGAAGGACGTCAACTGGGCCTGTCCGGCGAACGCGAACCCGAGCAGGGTTGCCTGTTCGGCGTCGAGGTCGGGGTAGACCTCACGGAACCACCGTAACGGGGCCTGGACATCACGCTGGATCAGCGTCGCCTCGTCGGTTCCCTCGCGAGCCATGATGTGGCGAAGCCGTGCGACGGCGTCAGGATCAAGTGCCTGGCTCTCGAGCATTTGCACGAACGCGAGTGGGGGAACGCCTGCCCCGTCATTGAGGTGCACCGAACAGGCCCCCTGAGCCGAATTCACAAGTTTTTGACTTCGGCCAACATAGCCGCGGAACGCGGACCCGGCCAGACTTTTCGTGAGTTCGCGTGCTGAGTCCAGCGTTTCAGGAGGTCGCTATGGCAGTTGTCACCTTTGTCTCCCACGACGGCGAGAAGCACGAGGCGCCTATCGAGGAAGGTAAGTCACTGATGCAGGTCGCGGTCAACAACGCGATCCCCGGCATCGACGGCGACTGTGGCGGGGAGGCTGCGTGCGGCACCTGCCACGTGGTCGTCGACCCGCAGTGGTCGGAGCAGGTGGGCCTTTCCGGCCCCGATGAAGAAGAGATGCTCTCGATGAACCCCGAGCGTCAGCCGACCTCCCGGCTGTCCTGCCAGATGCCGGTCTGCGAGGCGTGGGACGGCTTGATCGTCCAGACGCCCGAATTCCAAATGTGATGACGAAAGATTAGGGAAGTCGTGTTGAA
>NZ_JBYCLA010000202.1:0-13161 GCF_057473665.1 Mycobacterium sp. TH-M25 | reverse complement strand
ATCCAGGAGGTTGCCGAGCGCAGCCAGGACCTGTGGAAGCCCAGCCCCGGCTCGGTCTATCCGACCCTGCAGTTGCTGGTCGACGAGGGCTTGATCGTCGGCACCGAAACCGAAGGCAGCAAGAAGCTCTTCGAGTTGACCGACACCGGCAGAGAAAGCGCCGAAAAAGTCGTCACCCCGCCGTGGGACGAGATCGCCAACGGCGTAGACCCGGCCCACCTCAACCTGCGGGCCGCTATCGGCCAATTATTCGGCGCCGTCGCGCAATCCGCGCACGCCGCCAGCACCGAGCAGCAGCAACGCATCCTCGAGATCGTCAACAACGCTCGTCGGGAAATCTACTCGATTCTCGGCGAAGACGACTGATTGACCCGCACGCGATGGGGGCCGGCAGCTGCTGGTCCCCGTTGTTTGCCTCAGGTGACCTCGACCCAATCCAAGGTGCGCTGCACCGCTTTTCGCCATCCCGCATATCCCGCCGAGCGCTCCTGCTCGCTCCATACCGGCGTCCACCGCTTACCCTCGCGCCAATTGGCCCGTAGGTCATCGGGGCCCGACCAGAAACCGACCGCCAGACCCGCCGCGTAGGCGGCGCCCAAGGCTGTCGTCTCGGCGATCACCGGACGCACCACCTCGACACCGAGCACGTCCGCTTGGATCTGCATGCACAGCTCGTTCGCCGTGATTCCGCCGTCGACCTTCAAAACACCAAGGCGCACACCGGAATCGGCTTGCATTGCGTCGACCACATCGCGACTCTGATAACAGATCGACTCCAGTGTCGCGCGGGCCAGGTGGGCGTTGGTGTTGAAGCGCGACAGCCCGACGATCGCGCCGCGGGCATCCGAGCGCCAGTAGGGCGCGAACAAGCCGGAAAACGCCGGCACGAAATACACCCCGCCGTTGTCGTCGACTTGGCCGGCCAAGTCCTCGCTCTGCGCCGCGCCACTGATGATGCCGAGCTGATCCCGCAGCCATTGCACCGCGGAGCCAGTGACGGCGATCGAACCCTCAAGAGCATAAACAGGTTTGGCACCGCCGAATTGATAGCAGACGGTGGTCAACAGGCCGTTGGTCGATCGGACAATGTTTTCGCCGGTGTTCAGCAGCAGGAAGTTGCCGGTGCCGTAGGTGTTTTTGGTATCGCCGGGCTGGAGGCAGACCTGCCCGATCATGGCCGCGTGCTGATCGCCGAGAATCCCGGTGATCGGCACCGCGCCGCCGAGGGGGCCGTCGGCCGACGTATGGCCGTAGGGCTCGAGCGGCGTGGACGCCGCGATCGTCGGGAGCATTGCGCGCGGGATGCCGAAGAACGACAGCAGTTCGTCGTCCCAGTCCAAGGTCTCGAGATTCATCAGCATGGTCCGGCTGGCGTTGGTGACATCGGTGACGTGCACCCCGCCCCGTGAGCCGCCGGTCAGATTCCACAGCAGCCAGGTATCGGTGGTGCCGAACAGCGCCTCGCCACGCTCGGCCGCCTCGCGCACGCCGTCGACGTTTTCCAGGATCCATTGCAGTTTGCCGCCGGAGAAGTAGGTCGCCGGCGGCAGGCCCGCTTTGTGCCGGATGACGTCACCGCGACCGTCGCGGTCCAGTGCCGATGCGATCCGGTCGGTGCGGGTGTCCTGCCAGACGATCGCGTTGTAGTACGGCCGGCCGGTGCGCCGGTTCCACACCAGGGTGGTCTCACGCTGGTTGGTGATTCCCAGTGCGGCGATGTCCTTCGATGACAGGTCGGTCGCGTTGAGCGCCGACATCAGCACCGACGTGGTGCGCTCCCAGATCTCGATCGGGTTGTGCTCGACCCAGCCGGCTCGCGGCAGGAGCTGCTCGTGCTCGAGCTGGTGTCGACCCACCTCGCTGCCGTCATGCCCGAAGATGATGCAGCGAGTGCTGGTGGTGCCCTGGTCGATGGAAACGACGAACTCGGCCAACTGCTTCCCTCCCACGCTCGACGTCCATCATGGACTAGCCGGTGAGCGTGTGGTCTACACACCGGCGATGGCCCCCAAGCCGAGGTCGGGGTCGAGCACGGTACCGAGTGAATAGATCGGCGTGATCGCTCCGTCGACGTCGTCGAGGCCGACCTGAAAGAGCGCCGGAACGGTCAGCAGGAGCTCGGAGGTGTCCGATCCCGGTGTACCGGTGAAGAAGTCGACGTCAAACGGCAGTCCATTGGCCAGCCCGGTCGCATAGTTGTCGATCGCGAAGTTGGCAGAGTTGATGCTGAACGTGTCCTGGTATCCGCCCACATCGAAGGGCCCCAGAGAAATGACTCCCGCAGCCGGGGCGGGCGTACCGCCGAGGTCGATCAGACCGATGTCCGAGTTGACGAAGTCCGCGGGATCAAGTAGCGAAGAAATCGGGGTGATCGTCCCGTCGACGTCGGTGAAACCGCCTTGGAACAGCAGGGGAACGGTCAGCAGCACTTCACTGTCGCCCAACCCAGATGGATCGACGTAGACGTCGAGGTCGTAGGGGTAGCCGTCGTCGGACCCGACCAGATAGTTGTCGAATGCCCCGGTCGCCGTGTTGTAGGCGAGAGCTTCGGTGTACCCGTCGACCGTGACCGGCCCAATCGACGCCAGGTCACCCGAGTCGGCCTGCGCGACCGATCCGGTCAGCAGTGCGAGCGCCGGCGACGCGATCAGCATCCCCACGGCGGCAGCGGCTATTTGACGGTATGTGCGACCCATTTGTCGGCCCTCGAATCGTTTCCTGTGAAGCCCGTAAAACAGAGCTGAGATTGTTGCAAGGATCCAACGGATGCGTCAATACTCCAGGTCGTAATTCACCCAGATGGCACACGCGGGCAATTCGTCGTTACATCAATACATTTCGCTAACCTATTGCGCGACCGCGGGTAAGGCGGTTGCATCGGCGTGGTGGGCGAAGACGTCAAGCGGGCCACCTTCACACGGGTGGACCGGCAGGAGTACCGGCGCAAGGTGCAACTGTGCCTCGACGTCTTCGAGACGATGCTCGCGCAGTCCAGTTTCGAAATCGACCATCCGCTCACCGGGATGGAAATCGAATGCAACCTGGTCGACGACGCCTACCAACCGGTGATGGCGAACTCTGAGGTGCTGACCGCCATTGCCGACCCGGCGTATCAAACCGAATTAGGCGCGTACAACATCGAATTCAACGTTCCGCCCCGTCCGTTGGGCGGAGACACCAATGCGCGGCTGGAAGACGAAGTGCGGGCGAGCCTGAATGCCGCCGAGGCCAAGGCCGGCGGCCGCGGCGCCCACATTGTGATGATCGGGATTCTGCCGACGCTGATGCCCGAACATCTCGCCGGCGGATGGATGAGCGAGTCGTTACGCTACGTGGCGCTCAACGACTCGATCTTCAACGCCCGCGGTGAAGACCTGCAGATCGATATCGCCGGGGCCGAGCCGC
Organism: Mycobacterium sp. TH-M25; assembly: GCF_057473665.1. Classification (NCBI taxonomy): domain Bacteria; kingdom Bacillati; phylum Actinomycetota; class Actinomycetes; order Mycobacteriales; family Mycobacteriaceae; genus Mycobacterium; species Mycobacterium sp. TH-M25. Next base: position 9,756 of record NZ_JBYCLA010000202.1, on the reverse strand, counting down.
TCAGCATGACGTCGACCTCGATTGCACCCGAATCTGCGTGCACCAGCATGCAATTACATCTTCAGGTGTCGCCGGAAGACTTCGCCGCGAACTGGAATGCCGCGCAGGTGCTGGCCGGGCCGCAGCTCGCGCTGGGCGCGAACTCGCCGTATTTGTTCGGCCATCAATTGTGGTCGGAGACCCGCATCGAACTGTTCGCGCAGTCCACCGACACGCGGCCCGACGAGTTGAAAACCCAAGGGGTACGGCCGCGGGTGTGGTTCGGCGAGCGGTGGATCACCTCGATCTTCGACCTGTTCGAGGAGAACGTCCGCTACTTTCCGTCGCTGCTCCCGGAGGTCTCCGACGAAGATCCGGTCGCCGAGCTCGAAGCCGGCCGCACTCCGAACCTGGCCGAATTGCGGCTGCACAACGGGACGGTCTACCGGTGGAATCGGCCGGTGTACGACGTCGTGGCGGGCCGGCCTCATCTGCGGTTGGAGAACCGGACGCTGCCCGCCGGGCCCACCGTCATCGACATGCTGGCCAATGCGGCGTTTTACTACGGCATGCTGCGCACGTTGTCCGGAGAGGACCGCCAGGTCTGGACCGGGATGGACTTCGTGGCAGCGGAACGCAATTTCACTGAAGCTGCACGACACGGCATGCGGGCAGAGCTGTTCTGGCCGGGTATCGGCACGGTCGATGCCGCCGAATTGGTGCTCGACGAACTGCTGCCGATGGCGTACGACGGGCTGGACCGCTGGGGCGTGGCCGCCGACATCCGGGATCGGCTGCTGGGGGTGATCGAAGGTCGGGCCCGTGCCCGCCGCAACGGTGCCAGCTGGCAAGTGTCCGCCGTGCGGGCATTGGGACAACGCGGTCTGGCCAGGCCCGCTGCGCTGGCCGAGATGCTGCGGCTGTACTGCGACCACATGCACAGCAACGAGCCCGTCCACACCTGGGAGGTTCCGGAGTAGCTTGGAACACATGGCAAATGAGGTAATGGACTGGGACAACGCGTACCGCCAGGAGGCCGGCTTCGAAGGCCCGCCGCCCTGGAACATCGGCGAGCCACAGCCGGAGCTGGCCGCGCTGGCGGCAGCCGGGAAATTCCGCAGCGATGTGCTCGACGCCGGATGTGGTTTCGCGGAGCTGTCCCTTGCCCTGGCCGCCGACGGCTACACCGTGCACGGAGTCGACCTCACGCCGACCGCCATTGCCGCCGCCACCAAAGCCGCCGAGAAGCGCGGGCTCGTCAGCGCCACCTATGAGCAGGCCGACATCACCACCTTCAGCGGACACGACGGCCGCTTCAACACCGTCGTCGACAGCACACTGTTCCATTCGCTGCCGGTCGAGGGTCGCGACAAGTACCTGAAGGCCGTTCACCGGGCGGCGGCCGACGGCGCCGGCTACTTCGTGCTGGTATTCGCCAAGGGCGCGTTCCCCAGCGAATGGGAGCAGAAGCCCAACGAAGTCGACGCGGACGAGCTACGCGACGCGGTCGGCAGGCACTGGCAGATCGACGAGATCCGCCCGGCGTACATTCACGCCAATACTCCACCGGCGCCGCAGCATTCGGATGTCGCGATGCCCGAGCACGAGCGCGACGAGAAGGGCCGGATGAAACTGCCCGCCTATCTGCTCAGCGCACACAAAGCCTGAGCATTACCGCAGAGTCGTCGTCGCATCGGCCAGCGCCGCGGCGAAAACGGCCAGCTCGTCGTGGGTGGTGTCGAGGTGCGGCGAGATCCGCAGCACCGGGGCGGTCAACTCCAGCGGCGCGCGCGCGACCGTCACGGCCGTCGTCACGATCCGCCGTTCGGTGATCAACCATTCACGGATGCTGCGCGGATCGGCCCCGTCGAGCGGGGCCAGCGTCGTGATCGCGCTGGGCTCGTCGAGCGCCTCGACCACTCGCCAGCCCGGAACGTCGGCCAGCGCAGTCCTGGCGGCTCGACCGACCCCGGCCAGCCGGGCGCGCACGGCGGCTGGGCCCGCTGCGGCGTACTCGCCAACTGCCACCGAAAAGCCTACTCGTGCAGACACATTGGCTTCACCAAGTTCGAGTCGCTCAGCCACTGACAACGGCCCCACCCAGTCCGGCGGCGGCAGTCGCGGCTGCAGCCGCCCGGCCAGCGTCGGCCGCATCACCAGAACGCCGACACCGCGCGGGCCGGCCAGCCACTTGCGCGACGACGCGTAGAGCGCGTCGGCGCCCACCGCGCAGTCGACGTGCCCGAGCGCCTGAGCGGCGTCGACGATCAGCGGTATCCCCAGGCCGCGGCACAGCTGCGCCACCTCGCGCAGCGGCTGCACCACGCCGCGATGGCTGCCGACTGCCGTCAGGTGGACCAGGTCCGGCGGGTCGGCGGCCAGGCTGATCGCCGCCTCGCGCAGCGCAACCCGCCCCTCGCTGTCCGTCGGCAGCGTCGTGCGCTCGAAGCCGTGCACGGCCATCAACGCCAAGTTCGGCCCGTACTCGCCGGGCAGGCAGGCCAGCGTCCGGCCGCCGGCCGGCCAACTGGACAACAGCAGCTCCAGCGCATGCTGCGACCCGGTGGTGAAAACGACCTCCGCGTCGGGGAGGCCGGCCAGCGCGGCGACCGCGGCGCGGCCGGCGTCGAGCACCGGGGCGGCTGCCTCCGCGGCGACGTACCCGCCGACCTCGGTTTCGTGTCGCGCATGACGGTCGGCCGCGTCGAGGGCCGCAAAGCTCTGCCGCGAGCACGCGGCGCTGTCCAGGTGCAGCCCCGCGACCGGTGGCCGGGCGGCCCGCCAGGTCTCGGCCAGCCGCGCGCTCACTTGACCGACAGCGACAACCCGAAATCTCCCGCGCCGTCCGTCCACCACCGGGCGAGCTGCAGGCCCGCCTGAGCGAGTTCATCAGCCACTCCGTCAGCCCGGAACTTGCAGGACACCTCGGTGAGAACCTGTTCGCCCGCCTCGAATGCGACGGTCACATTCAGCGCGGCGATACGCACCCGCTGAATCCGCTCGGATTGCAGCCACATTTCCATCCGCTCCTCGACCGCATTCCAGGTAGCGACGTGACGGAACGCGTCGACGTCGAAGTCGGCGTTGAGTTCCCGGTTGATCACCGCCAGCACGTTGCGGTTGAACTCGGCCGTCACACCGGCGGCGTCGTCGTAGGCGGCCACCAGCCTGCTGTCGTCCTTGACCAGGTCGGTGCCCAGCAGCAGGCTGTCGCCCGGTTGCAGCGAATCGGCCAGCCCGGCCAGGAATTCCGCGCGTGCGCCGGGCTCCAGGTTGCCAATCGTCGAGCCCAGGAACGCGAACAGCCGTCGGCCGCCGCCCGGAATCTTGGCCAGGTGCTCCTCGAAATCGCCGCAGACCGCGGCGATCTCGATGCCGGGATACTCGTCCTGGATTGCTGTCGAAGCGAGCGACAGCATGCCGGCGTCAACGTCGAACGGGACGAAGCGGCGAAGGACGCCGCCGTCACGCAGGGCGTCCAGCAGCAGCCGGGTCTTCTCCGACGTCCCGCTGCCCAACTCGACCAGCGTGTCGGCGCCGGTGACCGATGCGATCTCCGCAGCACGGGCACGCAGGATCTCCGCCTCGGCGCGAGTCGGATAGTACTCCGGCAGCCGGGTGATCCGGTCGAACAGGTCGCTGCCCACTGAGTCGTAGAACCACTTGGGCGGCAACGATTTCGGCGAGCACTGCAGTCCTGCGCGCACATCACGGCACAGCGCCTCGAAGGCCGAGTCGGCAGCCAGGTGGTTGGACAATGTCAACGTCATCAACTATCCCTTCGTTGGGTGCAGCGCGGTCATGGTCACCCGTTGCGCGGTGACCTCGACGAGGTGGCGATCGGGGACGTCCGCCCAGCCGGGCTGGTCGTCGTAGGGCTCACTGGCCAGCACCACGCCGTCGTCTCGACGCAGTATCGACAAGGTATCACCCCAGGTGGTGGCGATCAGGCGAGAACCGTTGGCCGCCAGGATATTCAGCCGAGCGCCCGGGTCGGCCCCGCCCACCTGGGCGATCGTCTGACCGATCGCGTCGAGCCCGCGCTCGAATATCAACGCGGCCAGAACCGCACTGTCGCAGATGGATTCGGCCGCGCCGCGGAGTGGCAGCGCGTCGCGGTCGACGACCCCGTTGTGCGACAGCAGCCACTGCCCATCGGTGAACGGCGCCGTCGCGCTGGCTTCGATCGGCATCCCGACGGTGGCTGAGCGCACCGCGGCAACCACGCAGTGACTGTGCAGCGCCGGTGCGATGGAATCGAACGACACATCTCCCCACAGCGGGGCGGCGCTACGCCAGCGCCGCGGTGTGGCGCCGTCGAAAAAGCCCACCCCCCAACCGTCGGCGTTCATCAGTCCGTGCTGTTGCCGGCGCGGGGCATACGACTGCACCCGCAGCCCCTGCGGAGGGTCGAGCACCAGCGCGGCGATCGAGGTCTCGCGTCCGAGCCAGCCCAGGTGACGGCACATCAGGAGTGCCCCCCCGGATCTACGTCGACCGACCACGCGAGCCGGACGCCGCAGAAGATCTGCCGACGGTACGGGTGATCCCAATTGCGAAAGCTGGGACGCATGATGCCCGGCTCCACGGCCCACGACCCGCCGCGCAAGACCCGGTAGTCGCCGCCGAAGAACGGTTCCGAATACCGTTGGTAGATCATCGGCATGAAACCCGGCCAGGGCTGGAATGTCGAGCTGGTCCATTCCCAGACGTCGCCGAGCATCTGCTCCACTCCGTAGGCGGACGCCCCCCCGGGATATGCGCCGACCGGTGCCGGGCGCAGCGCATCGCCCCCGAGGTTGGCCAGCGTCGACGACGGCTCGTCGACTCCCCACGGATAGCGCCGGCGCGCCCCACGCTGCGGATCCCACGCGCACGCCTTCTCCCACTCGCACTCGGTGGGCAGCCGGGCGCCAGCCCACTCCGCGTAGGCCTCGGCCTCGAAATAGCTGACGTGCTGGACGGGTTCATCGACCCGGATCTCCTCGACGACGCCGAATCGGGTGCGGCTCTGCCCGTCGGCGGCCCAGAACTGTGGCGCGGTCAGCCCGGCATCTTCGCGGTGCTTCCACCCACGCGCGGACCACCACCGCGGTTGCGCGTAACCACCGTCCTCGACGAACTGCCGCCACTCGCCGTTGGTGACCGGGACCCGGCCGATGCGGAACGTCGGCACGTCGACGACGTGCGCCGGCCGTTCGTTGTCGAGCGCGAACGGCTCGTCGACGCCGTCGACGCCGAGCACGAACGGACCACCGGGTATCTCGACCGATGCCCCGGCGAGCCCGGCCCGACCGGCCGGCAGCGGGCGGGCAGCGTGCAAGAGCGCCGGTCCGGGGCGCAGGTTCAGCGCCTGCAGCATGGTCTCGTCGTGCTGGTTCTCGTGGCTGACCACCAGGCCGTACACGAAATTCCGGTCGGGTTCGTCCGGCAGCCGGTCGAGGGCATCGAGTGCCGCCGTTCGCACGGTTCGGCAGTAACTGCGGGCCTGCGCCGGAGTCAACAACGGCAGGTCGACACGGCTCGCCCGCGAGTGCACAAACGCGTCGTAAAGGCTGTCCACGGCGCCGGGCAAGATTCCCGGCCGGTCCGGGTTGCCACCTCGCAGCAGCCACAACTCTTCCTGCTGTCCGATATGCGCCAGGTCCCACACCAGTGGGCTCATCAGCGGGTCGTACTGACGGCACAGCTCGGCGTCGTCGAAATCGACCAGCCGCAAGGTTCTGGCGCGGGTCCGCTGCATGTCGCGGACCAGCTCTTCGCGTAAGGCCCCAGCGCGTGACGTCACTGCTCCCCCAGCGCGAGGGTGCTCACGGTGGCCGCGATGCCGCTTTCGATCACCCGGTCGGCGAAGTCGTCGGCCGGGCACCGGGCCTGCGCTACTGCATCGGCCAGGCGCTGCATCCCGTCGCGCAGAGCGGCGGGCGCGCGTTCGGCCGCGATGGCCACGCACCGGTTGGCGGCGCTGAAGATCCGCTTCTCGCCCAGTCCGATCCGGGCGGCGGTATCCCAGGCGGTCGCGACGGGCTCGACCACCTCGGCGGCGATATCGGCGGCGGCCGGGTCGTCGAGCAGGGTCACCATCGTGAACACCACCGCCGGCCAGACGTCGGCCGGCAAGCTGTCGAGGTAGCGGATCTCCAGCCACTGCCGAGGCCGCACCGGCGGAAACAGGGTGGTCAGGTGATACGCCAGGTCGTGGTGCGTGGGACGGCGGCCGCCGAGCAGTTCGCGGCCGTCGGCCCAGTCGGCGAACGGCAGGTAGTGGGTGACCGGCACCGGTTCGGGACTGTGCACCAGCATCACCGGGGCCTTCAGCGCGTACCGCGCCCAGTCGGTGCCGGGGTCGTCGCCGCTGGCGGTCAGGATCGGCCCGCAGCGCGCCGCATCGAGCTGGCTCCAGACCCGCTGCCGGGTCGATCCCCAGCCGGAGAATTTGCCGCCGAGCATGGGGGAGTTGGCCGAGATCGCGACCATCACCGGCCCGAGTGCGTGGGCCAACCGGACCCGGTCGGCCCATCCGGCTCGCGGACCGGCATCGAGGTTTACCTGAAGTGATGCGGTCGAGGTCATCATCGCCGCGCCCGCTTCACCGGTGTGGCTGGCCGCGAAGAACCGTTCCATCGCGCGATAGCGGGCTCCCGGGTTGACCCGCTTGGCCGGCCGCAGCGGATCGGCGCCCAGCGGGACCAGGCCCAGGCCGGCGGCGTCGAAGGCCTTGTGCAGCACCGCCTGGTCGCTGGAGATCGCCTCGATCGCGGCCGACACACCCGGCGCAGGCGGGCCGGAGAGTTCCACCGCTCCACCGGGTTCCACGGTGACCACGCTCTCGCCCGGCATCGACGGCAGGGACGCGAGCACGTCGGTGATCTCATCCCAGGCCGGCCGGCGGTAAGGGTCGGCCGGGTCGTAACAGTGGGCCTCGATCTCCAGGCCGACCCGGCCGACCGGGCCGTCGGCCAAGCAGGTCTGCGCGATGAACTGCGCCGCAGCCGCGGAACTGTCGAATCCGCCGTCGACCGGACACGCGTCGCCGTGCTGCGATGCGACGGCAAAAGCCATCATCCGGTCCCTTCGGCTCCTGTTGCGCACGGCCGCCCAACGATAGTCACAAGCTTCATCTTCCAGATGGCACTGACATATTCCCGACGGCTCCGGCCGTTACTGCCCGAGCGTGTTCTCGATAGCGCCGGCCAGCACGTTTACCGCCGGACCGCCGTTGCCGGACTGACAGACTTTGGCTTGCAGCAGGACGTTTTCCCGCAGCCGGGTCTGGACGAAACATCGCCGGTCGGTGCCGACCTCCTGTTTGCTCCACGCCGCGTCGGTGGCGCCCGCCGGCGGCCCGTCGAAGGTCCACACCTGTGTGGTGCCGTTGTCGAGGTGCATAGGCGTGGTCTGACCCGAACAGCCGACCGTACGGTCCACCACACGATGAAATGCCGCACTCGCCGCGGCGCCGGTGGCGAATACCCCGACCGCCTGCTTGACCAGGTGCGTCTGGTCGGTCGGCGAGGTCTGCGTGCTGGCTCCGTTGAACGACGCCAGGTCCGGATCGTTGTACACCTCCGGCAACCCGATGTCGGCCCAGTTGTTGCACACGGGATTGTCGACGAAGTACGCCTGGAACGGCTGGGTGAACAGCGACTCGTCCCGCATCGGCCCGCCCACGATGTTGCCCACCGAACCCTTGCCCAAGACCGCGTAATTCACGACGCCGGGATCCGATGGCCGCGCCGATGCGGTCGGGATGCCCGCGGTGAGCGAAACACAACCCAGCGCCAGCGCCGCCACGACGACCTGCCTGTTCACGGTTGCCGTTACGGCGTGTAGGTGGGCGGCGGTGGCGGGGGCTCCTCGGGACCGCCATGCCCCCCGTGGCCACCCGGTCCCATCCCTGGCCCCATCCCCGGCCCCCACGGACCCCACGGACCGGAGCCCGGCGGGAAAGGTCCGCCCGGGAAGACGACATACGGCGGTGGACCGTCGGGGCCGCCGGGTGCGTCCGGCGCGAACATCCGGTGGTGGTGGCGACACTGGGGACCTTTCCCGGTGAGCTCGGCGCCCGCGAAAAAAACGACCGCCAGCACGAAAACGGTGCCGGCCACGATCACCACCCACGCCGCGGCCTGATACAGCCGGGCGGGTTTTGCCGCCGGCGGGGGCCCGGCGGGATGGCCGGCTGTGGGCGGGGCCGCGGGCGGCTGGACCGGGGGTTCGGATGCTTGGGTCATGAGTCGATCATGCCCAGCCAGGGTCTGCCCATCAACCAGCAACGTGGGGCGAGTCGGAGCCGTCAATTTCGAATGAGGGAGCCCGGCGCCCCTGGGGACGCCGGGCTCGGTGGAACTCCGCGGCTACGGCTGCGCCGGAGTCAACGACGGCGTGACCGATGGCGGCATCTGCGACGGCCCTGGACCGCCGAACCCGTGCTGGAATCCCGTGCGCTCGTCGTGGTGTTTCGGGCCCTCCTGCATCATCGGGTGGTGGCGCGCGCCGTGATGGTGGCATTTGTGATGGCCCAGGTGGGCGGCCTTGAAGCCGGCGAAGAAGATGCTCAAGACGATGAACGCAATGCCTGCGACAATTCCAACCCACGCGGCGAATCGGTAGAGCCAGTACGGTTTGGCGGCCACTGTCGCGGGCTCCGTGACGGCAGTGGTCGGTGTTGTCGGGGTGTCGGGTGTTTCGGTCATACCGGAAATGATGCAAAGCCACGAATAGGCACTGCTGGGTGCCACCTATGAAAATGCTATGAGCCGAGCCGCGGGTGATTCTTGGCCTCGAAGGCCGGCTGACCGCCGTCAAACGCCCGCCACATCCGGCATTAAGAAGACGGTGGTGAAACCGAGTTGGCTTAACCTGATGCTGGCGTGTCGGCCGGTCGTGCGCTTGCCGCTTTCCACCTGCCCCTGCTGGCGTCGAGTGTGCGCTGACGGCGTCGAGTGTGCACAGGGGGCGGGATTCTCGCGATTTGCCCGCCCACGTTGCACGCTCGACGCCCAGAATGCACACTCGATTCACGTGTCGCAGACCGGACCCGAAAACACCCGCATCAGGGGGTAGATTCCCGACTTGCGACTAAGGTGACGTGTCTCTGCTGCCGACCGAGTGAACCCGCGCCGAACGTGCACACACTGCGATTTTTGCCGCGATTTTTCGCATTGGTTACACGTTCGGCAAGCCAGTCCGTCATGGGGTACATCAACGACTTGTCACTAACCGGAGATCACTCCGCCGTTTCGCTGGACTGTCAGCAACAAAAGGGCTGGTAGAAGGCTGGCTTACCGGCTTGAGCTTTGCGGAATCGCTGAGACAGACTGGAGATGCTGTTTGCGAACGAACAATGTAGACAAAAGTAGATAATTAGCTGGTAGCCTGGCCGCATGAAGTCGATCTCAGTCGGTGAACTGCGCCAGAATCCTGCCCCGATGATCGCCGGCCTCGAAGGGGGCGAGCCATACGCGCTGACCCGCCATAACCGCCGGATCGGCACGATACTTCCCGCGGTCTCGTCGGCAGCCCTTATTCCCCGGAAGGCAAGCGGACCCGCACGTACCCGCACTATCGTCCGGCACGACCTCATCACGGCATCGACAATCGATGAGCTTCTCAACGAAGAAAAGGGCCCGTGGTGACTTACCATTACCTCGACAGCTCGGTCGCGGTACGCATCATGCTCGCCCATTCGCCGTCAGCGGCCCGCTGGTTCGACAGCACAACCGGCAGGGACGATGATCGCGTCGTTTCCTCACGCATCCTCCGCACCGAGATCAC
>NZ_JBYCLA010000201.1:0-2970 GCF_057473665.1 Mycobacterium sp. TH-M25 | reverse complement strand
AGATAGGTGCTGAACTGGGACAGGTCTTCGCTGAGTTCGAGGAGTCGAACGACGTAGTAGATGGGTTGGCTGGGGTCCGCGTACGAGTCGAACGTCATTCCGTTGACGGTGCCCTGAGCGGGGTTGAAATTTATCCCGAAGTTCTTCAGCACGTCCGCCAGGAAGTTTTCGAACGGGTTGACGATATGCGGGTCGTGGGCGGTGAGGCTGTTGCCGATCCCGAACTGCTTCAAGATGTTCTGCAGCCACTGTGGGATCCCCAGCGGATTGTCACCGCTGAGGTTGCTGTAGGGATCGTTGCTTGCGGCGGGCTGTACCTCGGATTTCAGGATCGCTGGCGCGGTGTCGGTGGCCGGTGTCGCCGCGACCGCGGTGTCGGCGACGGCTTGGTAGGTGCTCATCGTGGCCGCGGCCTGAACCCACATCCGCGCGTAGTCGGTCTCGTTCAGCGCGATCGGAATCGTGTTGATGCCAAAGAAATTCGTAGCCTGCAGCACACCGTGAACGATGTGATTGGAAGCCAACTCGGGCAGGGTCGGCATGACTGCCAGCGCGGCGGTGTACGCGGCGGCCGCGGCTTCGTGTTGGGTGGCCGCCGCGGAACTGTCGGCACTGGCTTTCGTGAGCCACGCCAGATACGGGACATGGGCGGAGACGAACGACTCTGCACTCGGACCTTGCCAGGCGCCGGCCTGTACCTCGGCCAGCGCCGAGTTGAGCTCTTCGGCCACCGACGTGTATTCGGCACTGAGTGCGTTCCACGCCTCCGCGGCCGCGAGCAACGAGCTGGGGCCCGGACCACTGCTCAGCAAGGTGGAGTGCACCTCCGGCGGCGCAGCCATGTAGAGCGGCGCCGTCATGCTCAGACCCAGGTGCCGTAGGACGCCGCCGTGGCGGCATCGCCCGCGGCGTAAGTGGCACCCGCCACAGCGACCCCAACCCCAGAGCGGCCAAGCTCCTGGGCGCCCTGTGCGACGGCGGCCGCATGTTGGCCGCCGCGCAGGCTGAACGCGGCAGCGGCCTGCAACGACACCGGGTCGGCCGCGGCGGGTAGCACGGCAGTGATCATTGGTGCCGCGCTCGCCTGCGCCGACGCCAGCCGCGCCGTCAGAGCCTCGATGCGCGCACTGGCGGCCGCGAGGCCTTCTGGGACGACGCGCAATGTCATGAAACCCCTCCGACCATCATAATGAATATGATTGTCATTAGCATTTCTAGCACAGCGCGGTGGGAATGTGAACTCGAAAGGCCTACGGCGAGTCCGCAAGCCGTCGATACCCCGCCTCGGCGAAGCGTCGGGCGACGTCCCGCATCTCGTCGGTCACCGCACGGGCTGTTTGCTGGTAAGTCGAAAAAATCTCAGGCTCAACTTCTTTGGAGTACAACCGGGACTGCTCGGCCATGCGCTCTATCGCCGCGGCGTCGATCTCGATCCCGAAGTGCGTCACGACCCGTTGCCATACCGCGGCAGGCAGCTCAGAGCGGTCGATGCACAACCTCCGAGGCGGTCCGGCGGCGGCTGACGACAGCATCGCGTCCAGCGCTCGGGCAGCGAATTCGGCTCGTGGCATGGTCAGCACGGCGGCCGGGTCGATGCCGAAGCGCAGCGCTGTCTGCAGCGGCGGCACGTGGTGTCCGAGCCAACCTGGCGGAGTGGCCAGCAGCGACGCCACCACCTCGGCCGGGTCGCGCTGAACCCACACCCACGGGGTGTCCGGAAAAGCGGCGGTGAGGATCTCCTGGCGGCGAATGTTCCAGCTGGTGCACTTGAGCACAAGATGCTGTTCGTCGCCATGCCGGCGCCGGCCCAGCGCCCTCACCAGCAGCCGAACCACCCGGACCAGCGTGACGTCGTCCACCCGCGCCGGGTCCAGGCCTAGCAAGGCGTTGAGCGGGGAGGGCTCGGCGACCACCACGACCCCGGGAACCGTCGACAACAGCCTCGACACCAGCGTCGATCCGCAGCGCGAGAAGTGGTGAATCATGCCCGCCGGATCAAGCGAGGGTTCTGTGTCGAGCGCTACCAACGCCTCGAGTCCGGTTCGGACGAGCGGCCGCGCCTGCGAACCAGTCGACCACCGAGCCACGCTCTCGTCGAAGAACGGCTCCACGAAACGCTCGGCCGACAGATCGGCCCAGTCAATCGTCGGTATCCGCCCGGAAAAGTCGAATCGGATTGGCGTCCATCGGGCGAGGTCGGATAGTTCCATCAATCGGGCAGCCGGACCAGGAATCCGCTCACGATCAGAGTTCGGGCCAACTCGATCTGCTGCCTCGCGCTCAGACCCGGCAGATCACCGATCCGAAACGGCTCGACGCTTCGCGAAACGAACTCCATCGCGGCCTTGTGGTTGGCAGTTGCGCCGACCGACAGGCTCGCGAATTGCAGTGTGACGCCGGTGGATTCCGTCCGCACCAGCGAATAGAGCGGCTGGTACTTGCGTACCACCGTTTTTCCGTCGAGTCCCGCGACATCCGAGATCGATCCGACCGGCGGGCAACGGCCCCGTCGCACCAAGACATCGGCCAGTGCGTCGAGTCCCCTCGCGATCGCACCCGGGTCCTCGACGATCTTGACGGTGTCACGCATCAGCGCGTCCACCGTGGCGCGCAGGTCCGCATCGTCGAGATGCCGGGGCGGCAGCTGGGCGTTGAGTCGGTCGTCGTGAAAGCTCTGCTGGTAAAGAGCCCCTACGGCGAGTGTGAACGCCGTGGGGGCGTGCACACCCACGGTCAGGTGAATGGATGGCTCTGCAATCGTCTCGGCCTCGTGCACTTTGCCCCGCGGCAGATACAAGACGTCGCCGGCTTCGAGATTCACGTCGATGGGCGACGGAAGGCCTTCGGTGGCAACGGCGTTCTCTTTGTCGCGCTGCATGTCGCGTGGCGGGATGTCAACGCCTTCGTAGACGTGCCAGATTTTGGATCCCTGAATCTGAAGGATTAGTACGTCATGGTCGTCGTAGTGCG
>NZ_JBYCLA010000200.1:0-2386 GCF_057473665.1 Mycobacterium sp. TH-M25 | reverse complement strand
CTAGTGGTCTCGCCCGTAAGTTCGTCGGGGGTTGTTCCCAGACGCCGCTGGTGCCGAGTCTGCGCTGGCGGCGTCGAGACTGTGCTCAGCGCTACTTTTTTCGCGTTTCGGCGCTGCCACCGCAGTCTGTACACCCCAGCGAACGGGCCCGACGAACTTACGGGCGAGACCACTAGCAGGAGCGTTGCTCCCCCGGGAGGACTCGAACCTCCAACCGTTCGGTTAACAGCCGAATGCTCTGCCAATTGAGCTACAGGGGACCGCTCGGTCCACGCAAACGATGGCGCAGATCGCGGGACGACTCTAGCGTACTGGCCCACCCGAACCCAAGAGCGGACCAGGCCACTAGCCGTCGGCCACCGCGACTAGCCGGATTGGGCGCGCACGCACCCAGGCGCGTGAGGCAGGATGGAGCCAGCCGCACCGTCGTGGGAGGAACGTTTTGATCCGGTATGTCATCGTGCTTGGACTGGGTTATGTGCTGGGCGCGAAAGCTGGCCGCCGCCGCTACGAGCAGCTTGTCGGCACCTATCGCGCGCTTACCGGCAGTCCCATTGCCAAGTCGATGATCGAAGGCGGGCGCCGCAAGGTCGCCAATCGGATCTCACCTGACGCGGGGTTCGTGACCCTGACCGAAATCGACAACCAGACCACTATTGTCGAACGCCCTGCTGAGTGGCGGGCGAACGGCGCGAACTGAGGCCAACACCACCTCAGGCGGTCAGATCGTCGCCGCTGGCTTGCTCCAACAGGCTGCGTCGATAGGCTTCCATGGCGACCAGGTCGCCGAACAGCTCGTGATACTCGTCTCCCTGGTCAATCGGCGACATGCGCTGCAACTTGGATTTCACCTCGGCGATCTGCCGGCCCATCCACACTTCCTGCAGGCGAGCCAGCACACCGCCGATATAGCGCGGCAGCTTCTCGTCGTCGACCTGGATCGCCTCCACGCCCAGCTCGTTGATCAGACCGGCGGTCAGCGCCGATGTGGTGTGCTGGCGGACCACGTCAATCCATTGCGCTCCGGTGATGCCGGCCGACGTCCCGCCCGCCGCGTCGATGGCCGCGCGAACGGCGCCGTAGCCGGGATGAGTGAAGCTCTCGACGGTCAGCGTGTCGAACACTGGGCCCGCCAGCGCCGGGTACTGCAGAGCCGATTTCAACGCCTCACGCTGCGGCCACAGCGTTGGGTCACGTGGGTCGGGACGGGCGGCGGGGTGTTCGGTCGGAACACTCGGCGGCGGCACGGATGGTGACTGCTCAACGCTCGCGCTGCGCCGTCTGGTGCGTTCCGGCGCGCCACGTCGGTTGGCCTCTTCGCGCACTCGGGCAAGTACTTGCCCTTCGTCCGACCACCCCGTCCAGCCCGCCAGGCGTCGCGCGTATTCGTCGCGCAACGCATAGTCCCTAATCCGAGCAACCAGAGGAACGGACCTGCGCAGCGCATCCACTTTCGCCTGCGGTTCGTCGTCAAGAACCATTCCGTCGGGAATCAAACTTCGAATTGCGAATTCGAACATTGGTTTGCGACGAGCAACCAGGTCTCGTAATGCCTGGTCACCGGAGCGCAGCCGGAGGTCGCACGGATCCATGCCATCGGCAGCGACGGCGACGAACGATTTACCGGCAACCTGCTGGTCGCCGTCGAATGCCTTCAGCGCCGCTGCCTGCCCAGCCGCGTCGCCATCGAAGACAAAGATCAATTCGCCCCGATACCAGTTGTCGTCCATCATCAGCCTGCGCAGCATTGCCAGATGTTCGTCGCCAAACGCCGTGCCGCACGACGCGACCGCGGTGGTGACCCCGGCCAGATGCATCGCCATCACGTCGGTGTAGCCCTCGACCACAACGGCCTGATGCCCCTTGGCGATATCGCGCTTAGCCAAGTCGATGCCAAACATCACCGACGACTTCTTGTACAGCAGCGTCTCGGGTGTGTTGACGTACTTGGCTTCCATCGGGTCGTCATCGAACAGCCGCCGGGCGCCGAACCCGATCACTTCACCCGCCGAGGTGCGGATCGGCCACAACAGCCGACGGTGAAAGCGGTCCATTGGGCCACGGCGCCCCTGCCGGGATAACCCCGCAGCCTCCAGCTCTTTGAATTCAAAACCCTTGCGTATCAGATGTTTTGTCAGTGAATCCCAACCCGACGGCGCGAATCCGCAGCCGAAATGACGGGCGGCCTGCGCATCGAAATTGCGCTCCGTGAGGTACTGGCGAGCCGGTGCCGCCTCGTCCGACTCCAGCGCGGCGGCATAAAACTCCGCTGCGGCCGCGTTGGCCGCGATGAGCCTGCTGCGACTACCGCGGTCGCGCTGCACGCTGGTGGCCGGGCCGGAATAGGTGATCGTGTGGCCAATCCGGTCGGCCAGCATCTCGACCG
>NZ_JBYCLA010000199.1:0-7882 GCF_057473665.1 Mycobacterium sp. TH-M25 | reverse complement strand
TGCAGGCTGGCGTGCAGGATGTCGGGGGTGTTGACGAACAGGTTGGGTCGCCGAAAGTCGGCGATTTCGGGGATCTGCTGGGCGAATTCGGTCAGCTCCCACTTCGAGGTGCGCCAGGTGAAGTAGGTGTAGGACTGAGTGAACCCCAGCTTGGCCAACCCGAATTGGCGGGCCGGCGGGGTGAACGCCTCGGCCAAAAACAGCACATCGGGATCGGCCGCCTTGGCCTGGGCGATCAGCCAGGCCCAGAAATTCGGCGGCTTGGTGTGCGGGTTGTCGACGCGAAAGACCTTGACGCCGTGATCCATCCAGAACCGCAGCACGCGCAGAACTTCGTCGTAGAGACCGGCGGGGTCGTTGTCGAAGTTGATCGGGTAGATGTCCTGGTACTTCTTCGGCGGGTTCTCGGCGTAGGCAATGGTGCCGTCGGGCAGTTCGGTGAACCACTCCCGGTGATCGGTGGCCCACGGGTGGTCGGGCGCACATTGCAGCGCCAGGTCCAGCGCCACCTCCATACCGAGGTCCCCGACCGCGGCGACGAACGTGTCGAAGTCGGCGATCGTGCCCAGTTGTGGATGCACCGCGTCGTGGCCGCCCTCGTCGCTGCCGATCGCCCAGGGCGAGCCCACGTCACCGGGCGCGGCCGTGGCGGTGTTGTTGCGGCCCTTGCGGTGCACCTTGCCGATCGGGTGGATCGGCGGCAGGTACACCACGTCGAAGCCCATTTGCGCGATCCGGTGCAGGTCCGCCGCGGCGGTGGCGAAGGTTCCGTGCACCGGATTGCCCTTGTCGTCCCAGCCGCCGGTCGAGCGGGGGAACATCTCATACCACGATCCGAAGCGGGCCAACGGCCGGTCGACCCACACCCCGTGCTGCTCGCCGCGAGTGAGGAGATCGCGCAGCGGGAATTCGGTCAGCAGTTCGTCGATGTCGGCCCGCAGCGCCAGCGCGGCCCGGGTGACCGGGTCTCCGGGTGTCCGCAACGCGTCAGCGGCCTTGAGCAGCGGACCGCGCCGGCCGCGTGGCACCCCGGTGGCGGCGCGTTCCATCAGCTGTGCGCCGATCAGCAGATCGTTGGATATCTCGGCCTCGCCCTGGCCGGCATCCAGCTTGGTCTCGACGGCGTGCCGCCAGGTGTGGATCGGGTCGCCCCAGCCGTCCACCCGATACGTCCACAGCCCGACGCGGTCGGGTGTGAACGCACCATGAAACACATAGGGCTCCAAGCCGTCAGGGCTCATGGGCAAATGCAGCGGCTTGACCCGCACGACGTCGGTGCTGGGCTCGGCCACCGCTGCAGCGGACGTTGCTTTGAGCCGTCGCGTCTCGCCGACCTGCGGATAGCGCGGGCCCAGATAGCGCACCACCAGCGTCGCGGCCACCGCGTCGTGGCCCTCGCGCCACACCGTGGCACGGACCGGAACCACCTCTCCGACGACGGCCTTGGCCGGGTAGGCGCCGCATGACACCACGGGTGCGACATCGTCGATCTCGACACGACCGGGCACCGCTACTCCTTCTGGGCTAGTCGGTTGTCGTCTTGGGCGCGGTCGACCCGCGACCTGCGCGTCTTCGGCCACCCGTATTTTGGCGGGCACTCAGCGTTCAATACCCACCGTAGTGTCCCGTCACACCCGAGGGCGGGTCGCGCGGCTCGTTCGGTAGGCGAAACCCGCTCCCACGTCAGTAAGGTGATGACGCGTGAAAGCCCTTCGTCGGTTCACGGTCCGTGCCCACCTTCCCGAACGCCTGGCAGCGCTGGAGAAGCTGTCGATCAACCTGCGCTGGTCGTGGGACAAACCCACTCAGGACCTCTTCGAGACGATCGATCCGAAGCTGTGGACGCAGTGCGGGCGAGATCCGGTCGCCTTGCTGGGCGCGGTCACTCCGGCCCGGCTCGACGACTTGGCGCTCGACAGCGGATTTCTGGATTGGCTCGACCGGCTGGCCGCCGAACTCGACGACTATCTGCGCCGTCCGCAGTGGTACCAGCAGCAACAAGGGGCCGGCGTCGGCGAGAAAGCTCTGCCGAACGGCATCGCGTATTTCTCGATGGAGTTCGGTGTCGCCGAGGTGTTGCCCAACTATTCCGGCGGTCTGGGGATCCTGGCCGGTGACCACCTCAAGGCGGCCTCGGATCTGGGGCTGCCGCTGATCGCGGTCGGCCTGTACTACCGCTCGGGCTACTTCCGGCAGTCGCTGACCGCGGACGGCTGGCAGCACGAGGACTATCCCGCACTCGACCCTGCGGGACTGCCGCTGCGTCTGCTCACCGACAGTTCGGGAGCACCGGCGCTGGTCGAGCTGGCGCTGCCGGAGTCTGGCTCGCTGCGGGCCCGCATCTGGGTCGCCCAGGTCGGGCGGGTGCCGCTGTTGCTGCTGGATTCCGATATCCCGGAAAACGAGCACGAGATGCGCGGAGTCACCGACCGGCTCTACGGCGGGGACCAAGAGCACCGCATGCGGCAGGAAATCCTCGCCGGGATCGGCGGCGTGCGGGCCATCCGGTCCTTCACCGCAATCGAAGGCCTGCCCGCTCCTGAGGTGTTCCACATGAACGAGGGACACGCCGGCTTCCTGGGCGCCGAGCGGATCCGCGAACTCGTCGACGCCGGTTTGGACTTCGACACCGCTCTGACTGTGGTGCGGTCCAGTACGGTATTCACCACCCACACCCCGGTGCCCGCCGGCATCGACCGTTTCCCGGTGGAAATGGTGCAGCGGTACTTCGCGGGCAGTCCGACCGACGCCGCGGGCGTCGCCGCCGGGTCGGTGCTGCTGCCCGGCGTGCCGGTCGGCAGGATCCTCGCGCTGGGCGCCGAGGACGACCCGGAGAAGTTCAACATGGCCCACATGGGTCTGCGACTTGCCCAGCGCGCCAACGGTGTTTCGCTGCTGCACGGCGAGGTCAGCCGGGAGATGTTCAACGAGCTATGGGCTGGCTTCGATGCCGGTGAGGTGCCCATCGGGTCGATCACCAACGGCGTGCACGCCCGCACCTGGGCCGCGCCGCAATGGCTGCAGCTGGGTCAGGAGCTGGTGGGGTCGGACTCGTTCGCCGACCCGGGCGTCTGGCTGCGGGTCAACGAGGTCGACGGCGGACACCTGTGGTGGATCCGTTCGCAATTGCGGGCCCTGTTGGTGGAAGACGTGCGGGCGCGGCTGCACCGCTCGTGGCTGGTTCGCGGCGCGCCCGAGGCCGAATTAGGCTGGATTGCCAGCGCATTCGACCCCGATGTGCTGACCATCGGCTTTGCCCGCCGGGTACCGACCTACAAGCGGCTGACGTTGATGCTGCGTGACCCGCAGCGGTTGGAGCAGTTGCTGCTCAACGACGACCGGCCGATCCAGTTGATCGTGGCCGGCAAGTCACACCCTGCCGACGACGGCGGCAAGGCGCTGATCCAGCAGGTGGTCCAGTTCGCCGACCGGCACGAGGTACGGCACCGGATTGCCTTTCTGCCCGGCTACGACATGTCGATGGCCAGGCTGCTGTATTGGGGCTGCGACGTCTGGCTGAACAACCCGTTGCGTCCGCTGGAGGCGTGCGGCACGTCGGGGATGAAGAGCGCGCTCAACGGCGGCCTGAACTTGTCGATCCTCGACGGGTGGTGGGACGAATGGTACGACGGCGAAAACGGTTGGGCCATCCCGTCGGCCGCCGGCGTCGCCGACGAGGAGCGCCGCGACGACCTGGAGGCGGCCGCGCTTTATGATCTGCTCGAGAATTCGGTTGCGCCGAAGTTCTACGAGCGTGACGAGCACGGCGTGCCGCGCCGGTGGATCGAGATGGTCCGACACACCCTGCAGACATTGGGCCCGAAGGTGTTGGCGTCGAGGATGGTTCGCGACTACACCGAGGGCTACTATCTGCCGGCAGCGGAGTCGCTGCGCAGGACTTTGGTCGTGGACGACGACGGGCAGGTGGACTTCGAGCCGGCCCGTGACCTCGCGGCATACCGGCGGCGCGCGTCGGAGGAGTGGCCGCACATCCGGGTCACCGACGTCGACAGCACGGGGCTGCCGGACACGCCGATCCTCGGCTCGAAGCTGACCCTGACCGCGACCGTGCAGCTGGCAGGCTTACGGCCGGAGGAGGTAACCGTGCAAGCGGTGGTCGGCCGGGTAGAGACCGGCGATCTGCTGGTGGACCCGCTTACCGTCGAAATGGCTTACACGGGAACCGCTTCCGGCGGTGATCACGTCTTTGCGACGACGACGCCGCTGCCGGTTGCCGGGTCGGTCGGCTACACCGTGCGGGTGCTGCCGCATCATCCGATGTTGGCCTCGGGCGCCGAGTTGGGTTTGGTCACGTTGGCTTGAGCGGTCAACCGCCGCAACGCCGCGCGCACCGCGGCCGCGTCGGTGGTGGCCCAGAACGGCGGCAGCGACGCCCGCAGGTAACCCCCGTAGCGGGCGGTCGCCATCCGGGAATCGAGCACCGCGACCACCCCGCGGTCGTCGATGCCGCGCAGCAACCGGCCCGCGCCCTGGGCCAGCAGCAGCGCGGCGTGGCTGGCCGCGACGGCCATGAATCCGTTGCCTCCGGCGGCGGCCACCGCCCGCTGCCGGGCCGACAGCAGCGGGTCGTCGGGCCGCGGAAACGGAATCCGGTCGATGATCACCAGCGACAGCGACGGGCCGGGTACGTCGACGCCCTGCCACAACGACAACGTGCCGAACAGTGACGTCGCCTCGTCGGCGGCGAAGCGCTCCACGAGTGTGGTGGTGGTGTCGTCACCCTGGCACAGCACCGGTGTGGACAGCCGCTGCGACATCGCCTCGGCGGCTGCGCGCGCCGCCCGCATCGACGAGAACAACCCGAGCGTTCGCCCGCCCGCGGCGGTGATGAGCTCGGCGATCTCGGTCAGCTGTTCAGCGGTGCCGGTGCCGTCGCGCCCCGGTGGCGGCAGCTGGGCCGCGACGTAGAGGATCCCCGCCTTGGCGTGTTGGAACGGCGACCCGACATCCATTCCACGCCAAGGTGATTCGCTGTCCGTAAGCCCCCACGCCGTGGCCAGCGCATCGAACGAGCCGCCGACGGTCAGGGTGGCCGACGTCAGCACCGCGGTCGACTCCGCGAACAATCGGGTGCGCAGCAGTCCGGCCACCGACAGCGGGGCGACCCGCAGATACGTCCGCGTCGAGCCACGGTTGTCCTCGTGGTCGAGCCACACCACGTCGGTCCGATCGGGGACGGCCGGTCCGAACGACGAGAGGATTCGCGTTGCGGTGTCGGCGATCTCGGCGAGACTGGCGACCGCTTCGGAGCGGGCCGCGGCGGCCTTGGGGTCGGTGGGTGCGGTGTCGATGGTCGACCGCGCCGCGGTGGCCGCGTCCCGAAGCGCCGCGATACACGTGGCGAGCTCGTCGTCGAGGTGGTCGATCCGACCGGCCGACGCATTCTGGATCGCCGTGAGGAAGCTGCCCGACAGGCGCTCCCAACGCTGCAGGATCTCGGGTTCGACCAGTTGCGCGATGCGGCGTGAGGCGATGCCGAGTGTCGTTGCGGTGAGCTCGCCGGTGGCCACCGCCGTCACCCGGTCCACCAAGTCGTGCGCCTCGTCGACCACCAGCGCCTTGTGTTCCGGCAGCACGGGCGAGTCGGCGACCGCGTTGATCGCCAGCAGCGCGTGGTTGGTGACGACCACATCGGCGACGCCGGCCTTGGCCCGCGCCTTCTCCGAGAAGCAGTCGGTGCCGAACGGGCAGCGGGCCACGCCCAGGCATTCGCGGGCTGACACGCTGACCTGCCCCCACGACCGGTCGGCGACACCGGGTTTGAGGTCGTCGCGGTCGCCCGTGTCGGTCTCCGAGGCCCACTCGGTGAGCCGTTGCACCTCCCGGCCCAAAGTGGAAGCCGCCTGCGGCCGGAACAGCTCCTGCGGCTCCTCGGCCACGTCGGAGGCCGAGCCGTTGTGAATCTTGTTGAGGCACAGATAGTTCTGGCGGCCTTTGAGCAACGCGAAGCGCGGCTTGCGGGGCAGCGCATCGGCCAGCGCGTCGACGAGCTGAGGAAGGTCGCGGTTGACCAGCTGGCGTTGCAGAGCAATGGTTGCCGTGGATATGACCACCGGTGCATTGTCGGCCACCGCGCGCTCGATCGCCGGAACCAGGTATGCCAACGATTTGCCGGTGCCGGTGCCGGCCTGCACGGCCAGGTGCTCCCCGGCGGAGAAGGCATGCGCGACCGCGTTGGCCATCTCGACCTGGCCGCAGCGTTCCTTGCCGCCCAGCGCAGCCACCGCAGTGGCCAGCAGCTGCGTCACCGGCATCGGCACATCGTCGGGCGTGGCTACTCCTGGATGTCGGTCGGCGGACGTCGGGCCGGGATCTGCGTGGTGGGGATCGCTGGGTCGCCGTGCGACAACATCAGACCCTCCCACGGCAAGCTTCGCAAGCCCGATGCCACCAGCTCGCGCGCCACGCCCAGGTCCGTCGTCACGACCACCTCGCCGCCGCGGACCAACGGAACGGCCAGTACCCGCGACGGCTCGGACACCCACGGCGGATGGCCCGCCGGATAAACGATCTCCTCGGTGATGGTGCCGGTCGAGCGGGCCAGGCGCACCGCTTCTTTGCGCCCGCCATGCGATTGCTTGCGCACGCTGCGCTTCTCGACGGGCACGTCGTCGACTTCGACCAGCTTGTACACCATGCTCGCGGTGGGTGCGCCCGATCCGGTGACCAGCGAAGTGCCGATCCCGTAGCTGTCGACCGGTTCGGCGCGCAGGCCCGCGATGGCGAATTCGTCGAGGTCGCCGGAGACCACGATGCGGGTCCGGGTGGCCCCCAGCCGGTCGAGCTGTTGGCGGACCTGCCGGGCGAGCACGCCCAGGTCGCCGGAATCGATGCGGACCGCCCCGAGTGCGGTGCCCGCGGCCGCGACGGCGTTGGCCACGCCGGTGGTCACGTCGTAGGTGTCGACCAGCAGCGTAGTGCCCGCCCCGAGGGCGGCGACCTGCGCGGCGAACGCGGCCGGCTCGTCGGGCCCGTTGCGTCCGTCGTAGAGCAGCGTGAAGGCGTGCGCGCTGGTGCCTTCGGTCGGCACACCGTAGCGCAGGTGGGCTTCGAGGTTGGACGTCGCGGCGAACCCGGCGAGGTAGGCGGCGCGCGAGGCGGCGACGGCTGCGCGCTCGTGGGTGCGGCGCGACCCCATGTCCATCAGCGGTCGCCCGTCGGCCGCGCTGACCATCCGCGCCGCGGCCGAGGCCACCGCGGTGTCGTGGTTGAAAATCGACAGCGCCAGCGTCTCGAGTAGCACGCACTCGGCGAAGCTGCCTCGCACCGACAGCACTGGTGAGCCAGGGAAATACAGTTCGCCCTCGGCGTAGCCGTCAACGTCGCCGCCGAACCGGAAGTCGCGCAGATACGCCAGCGCGCCGGGGTCGAGGAATTCGGCCAGCGACTCGCACGCGACCTCGTCGAACCTGAAGTCGGGTAAGGCTTGCAGGAATCGCCCCGTTCCGGCCACCACGCCGTAGCGGCGGCCATCGGGCAGCTTGCGGGCGAACAACTCGAACGCCGACCGGCGGTGTGCGGTGCCGTCGCGCAGCGCCGCCGAGAGCATGGTCAGCTCGTACCTGTCGGTCAGCAGCCCGGTGACGGCCGATGTGTTCACACCGCAACGCTATCGGGTGTCCGCGGGCGGCTCGGTATCCTGTGGAGCATGGTTGCGTCAGCACCGACCAAGCCGGGTACCACGGGGCAGCGGGAAGCGGACACGGTCGAGGCCACCGCCGCTCCCTGGGTGACCATCGTCTGGGATGATCCGGTCAACCTGATGAACTACGTGACCTACGTTTTCCAGAAATTGTTCGGCTACAGCGAGCCGCACGCCACCAAGCTGATGCTGCAGGTGCACAACGAGGGCAAGGCAGTC
>NZ_JBYCLA010000198.1:0-8708 GCF_057473665.1 Mycobacterium sp. TH-M25 | reverse complement strand
AGCTGGCCCTCGTCACCGAGACCGCCCCACAGCGGTAACTGCAGCGCCCCCGCCGACACCACCTCCACCGCCCGCAGCCGCAACTGCACCACCGGCGCGGTGGGCCGATCCATGACGATCCGGGTGTTCAACCAGCCGTCCAGCTGCCAGCGCACCCGATCGGCGGTCGCATCCTCGGTCAACGGCTCGGCACATCGCCAAACCCGGTTCAGCTCTTCGCCATTGGCGGTGAGGGCATGGACGCCCAGCCGGGTGCAGCCTACCCCGGCGGCCAGCAATGTCTGATGCAACTCGGCGGCCAACGAGCGCCCGGCGAACGCCGCGGCGTCGACCCGGTCGATCGGCGGATCGCACTGCAGCACCGCATCGAGCTCGGCCGGCGGCTCAGACCCGGATGGCCCGCGTTCCGGCTCGCCGCTGGCGAACCGGTGTGCGTTCACCGCGTCGGCACCGAACCGCGAGGCCACATCCGTACGCGACAGCGCGGCGAACTGACCAACGGTACGAATCCCCATCCGCCACAACAGATCTGCCAGAACTACCCGTCCGGGACCGGACAGGCTGGGCTCGATGGCGAGTTGCCGAATCGACAGCGCCGACAGAAAACGCGCGTCCTCCCCCGGCGTCACGATGCGGCCCGCGCGGGCGGCGAAGACCGCCGTGGACAACCGATCGGCGATGCCGACCTGACACTCGGCACCGGCCGCCGCCACTGTATCGGTCAGTCGCTCGGCGACCTGCTGCTCGGACCCGAAGAACCTGGCCGCACCTCGGACCGGCATGACCACCAGGCCGGGGCGCAACACCTCGGCGCGAGGCACCAGGTCGTCCACCGCCGCGACAATTCCCTCGAAGTAGCGGGCGTCGCGGTCGGGATCGGCGGCGACGACGTGCAGTTGCGGGCAGCGGGCCGACGCCTCACGCCGACGCAGCCCTCGCCGCACACCCACCGAACGGGCCGCCGACGAACAGGCGATCACCCGGTTGGCCAGCGTGACGGCGACCGGTGACGTCGCGGCCAGCCCAGCGGCCGTCGCCGCGGCGACCGCGGGCCAGTCCATGCACCAGAACGCCAATACCCGAGAGTCCACATTCACCCCGTCCGAGCCCGCCTGATCGCCCGCCCCGCGGCGCACACCTCGAGCCGTACCTTGCTGATCCGTCCGAAACCCGGCTGATCCGAAGTAGTTTCGTAACCACAGACCCGTGCCTTCAGTCGTATCGAAGCACCCTGCCAGTCGCCGTCGGTGACCAGCAGCGTGCAGCCTTTCTGCCGGGCGCGGGCCACCACGGCCCGGGCCCGGGTCTGTGGCACCGAGCGCCCTTTCAGCGCCAGCACGATCAGGTCCATTCCGTCCATGAGCACCGCGGCGATCTCCACCGGGTCGGCCCCGGGGTCCGGGATCACCGCGAGCCGGCTCAGATCGGCTCCCATTTCGACCGCGGCCAACAGGCCGACATCCGACTGGCCGACGATGGCCGCGTTTCCGCCGGCGGCCGTCACCGCGGCCACCATGCTCAGCGGCAGCGACCGGGCGCCTGAGAGCACCGCAACCGTTCCCCGTGGCAACGCATCCGGTAACACATCCGCCAGCAACTGCGGAACCGGGAGCCTGACTTCCGAAGATGGAAGCAGGTCGTCCACCTGGGCGTGGCCACGCTGTGCGGAGCCGGTCTTCCCGGATACCGCCGCCATCTGCCGTCGCAGCTGTTGTAGCTGTTCAGCACGGTTGTGATGCGACTGTTCGGAAGCAAGCATCGCCGTCATCAACTACTCCTGCGGTACGGATGTGACTAGTGTTGTTCGAATGTATGTTCGAGTACCAATAGTCAATACCCAGCCGCCCGACGTCGTCAAGCGGATGCTTGTTGCAGGTGGCGTCCAGCTAACTCGCGGTCACAGCTGAGTCACGCCGGGCCGGTTGACGCCCGGGCTGACAGCATTCGGCACCAAGGTGGACCGGCACCTACGTCCTCGGGCCAAGCTGATGCCACGCATCGCACCGATCCCGATGGATCGGCGAGCACACACTCACACGAGATCGAGGAAGCCGGCGCCGCGGCCTGCCGCTGCAGGTCCGGGGACCCGCTGATCCGCGGGATGGCACCCCGGTGCCCTAGCCGGCTATTCCCACTCGATGGTGCCGGGCGGCTTGCTGGTGACGTCCAGCACCACCCGGTTGACCTCGGGGACCTCGTTGGTGATCCGGGTCGAGATTTGTTCCAGCACGTCGTAGGGCACCCGAGTCCAATCGGCGGTCATGGCATCTTCGCTGGACACCGGCCGCAGCACGATCGGATGCCCGTAGGTTCGGCCATCGCCCTGCACTCCCACCGAACGGACGTCGGCCAGCAGCACCACCGGGCACTGCCAGATCTGGGAATCCAAGCCGGCCGCAGTCAACTCCTCGCGCGCGATCGAGTCGGCCCGGCGCAGCGTCTCCAGTCGCGCCGCGGTGACCTCGCCGACGATCCGGATCGCCAGGCCCGGTCCCGGAAAAGGCTGCCGCGCAACGATTTCCTCGGGCAGGCCCAACTCGCGGCCGACCGCGCGCACTTCGTCTTTGAACAGCAGCCGCAGCGGCTCGACGAGGGTGAACTTCAGGTCGTCGGGTAGGCCGCCGACATTGTGGTGGCTCTTGATGTTGGCCGCACCGGTACCGCCGCCAGACTCCACCACGTCGGGATACAGCGTCCCCTGCACCAGGAATTCAATCTCGTCGTCGTTGTCCCCCAATGCATCCCGAACAGCACCCTCGAACGCGCGGATGAACTGCCGCCCGATGATCTTGCGCTTGCCTTCGGGGTTGGTCACCCCGGACAGCGCATCGAGGAAGGTTGCCTCGGCATCCACGGTGACCAGGTTGGCCCCGGTCGCCGCGACGAAATCGCGTTGGACTTGTGCGCGCTCCCCCGCCCGCAGCAAACCATGGTCGACGAACACACACGTCAGCCGATCCCCGATGGCCCGCTGCACCAGCGCCGCGGCCACGGCCGAGTCGACGCCGCCGGACAGCCCACAGATCGCGTGGCCGTCGCCGACCTGGTTGCGCACCTGCTCGATCAACGCCTCGGCGATACCGGCCGGCGTCCAGTCCGCAGCGATACCGGCGAACTCGTGCAGGAACCGCGTCAGCACTTGCTGTCCGTGCGGACTGTGCAACACCTCGGGGTGATACTGCACCCCGGCCAGTCGTCGCGCGCGGTTCTCGAACCCCGCCACCGGAGAGCCCGCACTGGTCGCGATCACCTCGAAACCGTCGGGCGCGGACGTGACCGCGTCGCCGTGGCTCATCCACACCGGCTGGGTGCCGGGAAGTTCCGAATGTAGTTCGCCACCAAGGACTTTCAGTTCAGTGCGACCATACTCGCTGGTGCCGGTTCGCGCGACGGTGCCACCGAGCGCTTGGGCCATCGCCTGGAATCCGTAGCAGATGCCGAACACCGGCACGCCCAGGTCGAACAACGCCGGGTCAAGCTGCGGCGCGCCGTCGGCGTACACGCTGGCCGGACCACCGGACAGCA
This sequence comes from Mycobacterium sp. TH-M25, assembly GCF_057473665.1. Taxonomy (NCBI): domain Bacteria; kingdom Bacillati; phylum Actinomycetota; class Actinomycetes; order Mycobacteriales; family Mycobacteriaceae; genus Mycobacterium; species Mycobacterium sp. TH-M25. Next base: position 5,183 of record NZ_JBYCLA010000198.1, on the reverse strand, counting down.
CCACCGCCAGCGGATCGCGGGCCTTGATCTCGTCGACCCCGGCGGTGTGCGGAATCACCTCGGAGAAGACCCGCGCCTCGCGCACCCGGCGCGCGATCAACTGGGCGTATTGCGCGCCGTAATCGACGACCAGTACGGGACGGGGCGATGCGGGCTCCACCGGCACAGTCTAGAGGCGCACCCGTCGACGCTCCGCCCGCCTGACGTAGGTGTGAGCAACTATCGCGCCACCCAGCACCGATCATCACCGGCCACGGTACGGTCACGCCCATGACCTCCGCTGCTGTCGGCACTCGCGATCGCCTGCTCCAAGCAGCCATGGAGTTGTTCGCCCGTCAGGGGTATGCCTGCACATCCATCGCCGACATCCAACAGGCGTGCGGGCTGTCCCGCGGCTCCGGCGCCCTGTACAAGCACTTTCCCTCGAAGAGGGCGCTGCTGCAGGAAGCGACGCGGCGGCAGGTGCAGCAGATGGGCAGTATGCGCGACGACTACAAACGCCGGGAAAAGGCCGGTCAACCAGAACGTCTGGCGAACCGGCAGCGAGCATGGTGAGGTAGTACTGCTCACGGCAGAAACCATCCCCGACCGACTCAATCCCAGACCGACCTCATCCCAGAAGGGAGGCCCGCCTTGCTGGGTCTACCGGAAGCAGTACACGCCTGCTTGTTCGATCTCGACGGTGTGCTCACTGACACCGCAAGCGTGCACACCAAAGCTTGGAAGGTCATGTTCGATTCCTTCCTCAAGCAGCACGCCGAGGACAACGGCCAAAAGTTCGTGCCCTTCGACGCGGACCAAGACTACCTGAAATACGTCGACGGTAAAAAGCGCGAAGACGGCGTGCGTTCCTTTCTGTCCAGCCGGGACATCGAACTGCCCGAAGGCGATCCCGACGACACCGGCGACAAGGACACCATCTACGGCCTGGGCACCCGCAAAAACGACGCCTTTCAAAAAACTTTGCACTCCGACGGCGTCAAGGTCTTCGAAGGCTCGCGCCGCTACCTGGAGAAGGTAGCCGCTGCCGGCCTGTCCATCGCCGTGGTGTCGGCCAGCGCCAACGCTGGCGAGGTGCTAAAGATCGCCGGGCTCGAGAAGTACATCCAGCAACGCGTCGACGGCGTCACGCTGGGCAAGGAGCACATCGCCGGCAAGCCCGCGCCCGACTCGTACCTGCGCGCCGCGGAGCTGCTGAACGTAGAGCCCGCTGCCGCAGCGGTATTCGAGGACGCGCTGTCCGGCGTGGAGGCCGGGCGTGCCGGTAAGTTCGGCTACGTCGTCGGCGTCGACCGCGTGGGCCAGGCTGAGAAATTACGCAGTCACGGAGCCGATCTCGTGGTAACCGACCTCGGCGATCTGATTTAGGAGGTCGTGATGATCCCAGATGGCACGCTGCCCGTCGAACCCTGGCAGATCCGGGAACCCGAGCTGAACCTCGACGTCCTGGCCCAATCCGAATCACTGTTCGCATTATCCAACGGACACATCGGTATTCGCGGCAACCTTGACGAAGGCGAACCCCACGGTTTGCCCGGCACGTACCTCAACTCGTTCTACGAAGTGCGGCCGCTGCCCTATGCCGAAGCGGGCTACGGCTACCCAGAAGCCGGCCAGACCGTCGTCGACGTCACCAACGGCAAGATCTTGCGGCTGCTGGTCGACGACGAACCGTTCGACGTCCGCTACGGCAAGGTGATCAGCCACGAGCGAATACTCGACCTGCGGGCAGGAACGCTGACCCGCGACGCCCATTGGCAGTCCCCGGCCGGCAAGCAGGTCAGGGTGACCTCCACCCGGCTGGTGTCGCTGGCTCAGCGCAGCGTTGTCGCTATCGAATACATGGTCGAGGCGGTGGATCAATTCGTCCGTGTCACAGTGCAATCCGAGTTGGTCGCCAACGAGGACCAGCCCGTGACGTCCGGTGACCCGAGGGTATCGGCGATCCTGGACAAGCCGCTGGAGGCCGTCCAGCACGAGGACACCGATTGCGGCGCGCTGTTGATGCACCGGACCCGGGCCAGCGCTTTGATGAGGGCCGCGGCCATGGACCACGAGGTTGAGTTCGAGGGTCGCCACGAGATCAGCAACGACGCGAGCGGTGACCTCGCCCGTACGACCGTGATCTGCGGACTGCGCCCGGGCCAGACCCTGCGCATCGTGAAGTACCTCGCGTATGGCTGGTCGGCCCGGCGTTCCCGGCCCGCGCTGCGCGACCAGGTCGCCGCCGCGTTGCACAGCGCGCGGTACAGCGGCTGGCGGGGCCTGCTGGATGCCCAACGTAAAATCCTCGACGACTACTGGGACGGCGCCGATGTCGAGGTCGAGGGAGACCTGATCTGTCAGCAGGCCGTCCGGTTCGGCCTATTCCACCTGCTGCAGGCCAGTGCGCGGGCCGAGGGCCGCGGCATCGCCAGCAAGGGTTTGACCGGCACCGGGTACGACGGCCACGTGTTCTGGGACACCGAAGGGTTTGTGCTTCCGGTACTGACCTACACCTTGCCTCATGCTGCGGCCGACGCACTACGTTGGCGCGCTTCAACATTGGATCTCGCAAAAGAGCGCGCCGCGCAACTGGACCTCAAAGGCGCCGCCTACCCCTGGCGCACGATTCACGGTCAGGAATGTTCGGCCTACTGGCCGGCCGGGACCGCCGCGTGGCACATCAACGCCGACATCGCGATGGCTTTCGAGCGCTATCGTGTTGCCACCGGCGACGACTCGCTGGAGAAAGACTGCGGACTCGAGGTGCTCATCGAGACCGCGCGGCTGTGGCATTCACTCGGACACCACGACCGCCACGGAGTATGGCACCTCGACGGGGTGACCGGCCCGGACGAGTACACCGCGATCGTGCGGGACAACGTGTTCACCAACATGATGGCGGCACACAACCTGCAGGTAGCGGCCGATGCGTGCGCCCGGCATTCCGAACGCGCCCACGATCTGGGTGTGAGCACCGAAGAGACCGCCGCGTGGCGCGACGCCGCCGAGGCTGCGCACATTCCGTTCGACGAAGAACTCGGCGTGCACCCGCAGTCCGAAGGCTTCACCACCTATGCCGAGTGGGATTTCGACGCCAGAAACAAATACCCACTGCTGCTGCACGAGCCCTACGCATTGCTGTACTCGGCCCAAGTGGTCAAGCAAACCGACCTGGTGCTTGCCATGTATTGGCAGAGCCACAAATTCAGTGACGAGCAGAAGGCCCGCAACGTCGACTACTACGAGCGCCGAACGGTGCGCGACTCTTCGCTGTCGGCCTGCACCCAGGCGGTGATGTGCGCCAACGTCGGGCACGTGGAGTTGGCGCACGACTACACCTACGAGGCGGCTCTGGTCGACCTTCGCGATCTGCACCACAACACCAAAGACGGCCTGCACATGGCCTCGCTTGCCGGCGCATGGACCGCTCTGGTCGCCGGTTTCGGCGGCCTACGTGACGACGAGGGAGTTCTGTCCCTCAACCCCTATCTACCCGACGGCATCTCGCGACTGCGGTTTCGTTTGCGTTGGCGCGACTTTCGGGTGACTGTGGACGTCATCCACGACAAGGTGACCTACACGCTGCGGGACGGACCTGACGCCGGATTGACAATCCGGCACGCTGGCGAGGACGTCGCACTCACCACCACCGAACCTACGACGATCACGTTGATCAAGCGTGAGCCGCTGCTCCCTGCGCCGCAGCAACCACCGGGGCGCGCCCCGATGCGCCGCCACGCCTACCGATCGGTCAACCAGCCGGACTGATCGACCCGGTCTGCTCCTGAGCCCCGGCGCTGACGGCATCAGCGCCGGGGGAAGGCAGCCAGCGCAGCGCGCCCGGCGCCGACTCCGGCACCACCGGGTGGGCCGGGGCAATGGGGTCCAGCCGACGGTAGGCCTCACCCTGCTTGGGACGAATGTCGTTCTCCCCCTTGTTCGGCCACAACGAGGCGGCGCGCTCGGCTTGCGCCGTGATCGACAGCGACGGGTTCACACCGAGATTGGCCGAGATCGCGGCGCCGTCCACCACGAACAGCGTCGGATAGCCGTAGGCCCGGTGATAGGGATCGATGACGCCGGCCTCCCGGCTGTCGCCGATCGCTGCGCCGCCCAGGAAGTGTGCGGTCAGTGGGATGTTGAACAACTCGCCCCAGGTTCCGCCCGCGACGCCGTCGATTTTTTCGGCAATGCGGCGGGTCGCCTCGTTACCAACCGGGATCCACGTCGGGTTCGGCACACCGTGGCCCTGCTTGCTGACGTAGCGGCGACGACCCAACTTCGTGCGTTTGGTGTAGGTGGTGATCGAGTTGTCCAGGTTCTGCATCACCAGCGAGATCATCGTTCGCTCGCTCCACTGCCTAGGGTTGAGCAGTCGCAGCGTGCCGCGTGGATCGTGGCCGACGTTGTCCAGCAACTGTTTCCAGCGGGGCACGTCGCTGCCGCCGGGACCGGGACCGTCAGTCATCAGCGTCTGCAAGAGACCCATCGCGTTGGAGCCCTTGCCATACCGGCAGGGCTCGATGTGGGTGTCCGACGACGGGTGAATCGACGAGGTGATCGCCACTCCGTGGGTCAGATCCAGATCGGGGCTGACCTTCAATCGGCCTGCGCCAACGATGGATTCGGAGTTCGTCCGGGTCAGCTCACCCAGCTTGTCTGACAGCTTGGCCAGTTTTCCGGCGTCGCGCATCTTGAACAGCAGGTGCTGGGTGCCCCAGGTACCGGCGGCCAACACCAGATGCTGTGCGGTGAAGGTGCGCTTGTTCCGGCGAAGTGTCCGGCCAGTGCGCGCGGTGCGGACCTCCCACACCCCGTCGGCGCGCTGCTCGAAACCGGTGACTGTGGTCATCGGAATCACTTCTGCGCCATTGGATTCCGCGAGACCGAGATAGTTTTTCACCAGGGTGTTCTTGGCGCCGAAGCGACAGCCCGTCATGCAGCTGCCGCATTCCAGGCAGCCGGTGCGCTCGGGGCCGGTGCCACCGAAATACGGGTCGGGCACCGTCTGGCCGGGCGTCTTGGTGCCGTCGGGCCCGAAGAACACTCCGACCGGGGTCTGCACGAAGGTGTCGCCGCAGCCCATGTCCTCGGCGACCTCTTTGAGAATGCGGTCGGCGTCGGTGAACGTCGGGTTGGTGACCACCCCGAGCATCCGCTTGGCCTGCTCGTAATGCGGCATCAATTCCTCGCGCCAG
>NZ_JBYCLA010000197.1:0-4215 GCF_057473665.1 Mycobacterium sp. TH-M25 | reverse complement strand
GGTAGGCGGCGTAGACCTTGCGGTAGTCGTGGCCGCCGCGCTTGAGGTTCCATATCTCGGAGTCGGACATCTGCTCGACGAGCGCCTTGGTGCGTGGATCGCGGCCGAAGAAGTGATCGCGCACGTAGGCGCCGTCGTTGGCCTTGTAGGTCTGATAGTCGCCATCAGGGGTGGTGTTCATCAGGTTCACCAGTGCGCCGTCACGGTCGGCCTGCAAAAGCACGTCCCACTCGCGGCCCCACACCACCTTGATCACGTTCCAGCCCGCGCCGCGGCAGAACGACTCCAGCTCCTGGATGATCTTGCCGTTACCGCGAACCGGGCCGTCGAGGCGCTGCAGGTTGCAGTTGACGACGAAGGTCAAGTTGTCCAGCGCCTCGTTGGCGGCCACCTGGATCAGGCCGCGGCTTTCCGGCTCGTCCATCTCGCCGTCGCCCAGAAACGCCCAGACGTGCTGATCCGAGGTGTCCTTGAGGCCGCGGTCGTGTAGGTAGTGGTTGAACCGGGCCTGATAGATGGCGTTCATCGGGCCCAGACCCATCGACACTGTCGGAAACTCCCAGAAGTCGGGCATCAACCGCGGGTGCGGATACGACGGCAGGCCGCCGCCGGGATGACTGTGCTCCTGGCGGAATCCGTCGAGTTGGTCGGCGCTCAGCCGTCCCTCCAGACATGACCGGGCGTAGATGCCGGGGGAGGCGTGGCCCTGAATGAAGACCTGGTCACCGCCGCCGGGATGGGACTTGCCGCGGAAGAAGTGGTTGAACCCGACCTCATACAGCGCCGCCGAGGATGCGTAGGTCGAAATATGGCCGCCCACACCGACTCCCGGGCGCTGCGCGCGGTGCACCATGATCGCGGCATTCCATCTGATCCAGGCCCGATAGCGACGTTCGACGTCCTCGTCACCGGGGAACCACGGCTCCATCTCGGTCGGGATGGTGTTGACGTAGTCGGTCGACGTCAGCGCCGGGATGGCCACCCGCTGTTCGCCGGCGCGTTCCAGCAGCCGCAACATCAGGTAGCGGGCGCGCGCCGGCCCTTGACGCGCCAAAAGCTCGTCGAAGGATTCCAGCCACTCGGCGGTTTCCTCCGGATCGATGTCCGGCAGGTAGGACGCGACGCCTTCGCGGATCACCCGCACTCGGTCGGGTTCGCTCGCGGAGGTGGGGTTTTTCGCCAGATCGTGGCGGACGAACTCGGTGGTCAACGCACTACTCCTAGGTAGGCGGCCGACCGGCTTGTGGCTGATCGAGCCGTCGCGGATTGCTGCGGCCCCGGTGGGGGCTGCCCCTATCGTGCCGCACCGGATCTGGGCGTGCGTAGCGCCCGGGTCGGCTGGCTGGCAACGCCGCGATCGCGGCGCTTGACGCTGCCTGTCGACCTCAACCGGTAACGTCGTGATCTGTGCGGATGGGATGGTTCGGCTGGCCCAGCGCTGCGCGCGCCGCGGGCTGCATCGCTGTCGTCTTGATGGCTGTCGTCGGCTGCACGACCGTCACCGACGGTTCACCGGGGGCCGATGTCGCGATGGCCCCGGCTTACCGCGCGTCCGTCTCCGCATCCGTCTCGGCCTCGGCGGCCACCTCGAGCATCAGGGAGTCGCAGCACCAGCGCTCGATCACGGTCGCGGCCGTGGTCAAAGCATGCGAATCGTTCGTCGTCAGCAGCAAAGAAGCCGTCGATCGGGTGAACGACTTCGTCGCCGCCTACAACCGGGGAGGCGACACTTCGGCCGCCGAGCAACCTGCGGTCGATGCCTTGACGCACAGCGCCGACACCGTCGAAAACGACAGCAACGGTCCGCTGTCGCGGCAATTGCGCGAGGCGCTCAACGCCTACAACGACGCTGCCCGCACCGTTGCGAACGCGATCCGCTCACACGTCGGGACCGACCAGTTCAATCAGCGCGTCAATCAGCTCAACGACGCCAAGGGCGAAGCTGTCAAACGTTGCCGGGCGTCCCTGTGAGTCGGCTGATGTGCAACGCTTCGCGCTATGGGACGATAATTTGCAACGCATGGCGTCTTTGACGCTCAAGTGGCTTGAAACTGACAAGGAGGTCGCACGGTGGTGGCCGCGGATGACGCCCCGAGCTTTGCCCGCAAACTGGGCATCCAACCAGGGCAGGTTGTCCAGGAGTGGGGTTGGGACGAAGACGCCGACGACGACATTCGCGCCGATGTCGAGGATGCGTGCGGCGGCGAGTTGCTCGACGAAGACACCGACGAGGTGGTGGACGTCGTACTGCTGTGGTGGCGCGACGATGACGGTGACCTGGTGGACACCCTGATGGACGCGATCACCTCGCTGGCCGATGACGGCGTGATCTGGGTGCTCACACCCAAGACCGGCAAGGCCGGCCACGTGCAGCCCGCCGAGATCGCCGAGTCTGCGCCGACCGCCGGCCTGATGCCGACCTCGTCGGTCAACCTCGGAGACTGGAGCGCCAGCCGTTTGGTGCAACCGAAGTCGCGAGCGGCCGGGCGTCGCTGATGCTGCCGGTAGGTAGCACCGCACCAGACTTCACGTTGCCCGACCAGAACCGACAGTTTGTCACTCTCAGCGACTTTCGCGGCGCCAAGGACGTGCTACTGGTCTTCTTTCCGCTGGCGTTCACCGGCATCTGCCAGGGTGAGCTCGATCAGGTTCGCGATCACCTGCCCGATTACGAGGACGACGACCGTGCGGTGCTGGCCATCTCGGTCGGGCCGGCGGCCACCCACAAGGTGTGGGCCACCCAAAGCGGGTTCCTGTTCCCGGTGCTCTCGGATTTCTGGCCGCATGGCGCGGTCAGCCAGGCCTACGGCGTGTTCAACGACGACGCCGGGGTCGCAAACCGGGGCACGTTCGTCATCGACCGGTCCGGTACGGTCCGTTTTGCCGAGATGAAGCAGCCCGGCGAGGTCCGGGACCAGCAGCTGTGGGTCGACGCGATGGCGGCGCTGAGCGCCTGAGCGCTTGGCCGGCGTTTTGGGCGTCGAGTGGTCGGGACGGTATCTTTGCCCGGCACGGGCGCGTAGCTCAGTGGTAGAGCTCTGGTTTTACACACCAGCGGTCGGCGGTTCGATACCGTCCGCGCCCACCAAGGTTTGTGTAGGAGTAACGAGCTCGCTCTTCGACGGCGGCGAGTCGGGCGTCGCGACGATTGCGGACGTGCCGGGGTCCGGGGCATCGAGTGTGCATCCTGGGCTTCGACTGTGCATCGTGGGCGGGAAAATCGCGAAAATCCCGCCCTGTGTTAGCACTCGAAGCCGTCAGTGCACACTCGAAGCCGTCAGTGCACACTCGACGCTGGCAGACGCAACGCAGCAAGCGGATGGCCAGCCGGCGAAGAGGCCTGTGACGTGAGTCTCAACCGTGGACAGAGCGTGGCGAGCGCCACATTTACTTCGCCTCCCTAATTAGGCAAGCTTGGTACATGACTTCGCAGCTGACTTCCAAGCGCACCGACAGCGACGTCCTGCCCAAGGACTTCGACGCCGCGACCGGGCCGATCTACCTGCAGCCGTGGTTCTGGTTGGCCATCATCGGCGCGATCGGCATGGTCGCCCTCACCATCACCATCTAGGGCCTACACCACCGCCAACCTGGGCAGGCGGACGCGCATCCCCCACAGGTAGAGCAGGCTGAACCGCCCGCCAGGGCGCGCAATAGCCATGGCGGAAATGCCATGGCCGCGACCCAGCGCGGGTGCTCGCGGACTGCGGGATCGAAGGCGACTCGGTCCAGTGGCGACGTCGACTCGCGCACCTGGAGCGTGGTGCCCAACCGCCGGGTGTCCCGATATACCGCTTCGGCGGCCGCCGGATTCAGCAGGTGGCGACTCGTGTGACTGGTCGCTTCATCGTTGGCCGGGCTCCATGGGCCGAGTCGCCCACGTATGAGACGCTGCCGGAGTGATCGGCACCGCGCGACGTCTCCGAGTCTCGGGCGTGCTGTTGGGGTATCTGGCCGATCTCCTACTGGGCGACCCGCGATTGTGGCATCCGGTGGCGGGATTCGGTGCTGCGGCAGGATCGCTCGAGCGGGTCACCTACCGCGACAGCCGGGCGGCCGGCGCGGTCCACGTCGCTATCCTGGTCGGTGCGGTGAGCCTGGCGGGTGCCGTGCTGGAGCGGCGGGCCCGGCGCTGTGGTGCATTCGGCTCGGTCGTGGCGACCGCGGCGGCCACCTGGGTCGCTCTCGGCGGAACATCGCTGGCGCGCACCGGAT
>NZ_JBYCLA010000196.1:0-3672 GCF_057473665.1 Mycobacterium sp. TH-M25 | reverse complement strand
GCAGGTCTGGGCCGGCGGGCGCCATGGTAATGCCGTCATCGGCGTGCGCCAACGCCAGCGGGATCACCGCGGCTGCGGCGAGGCCGCCGGCCGCCGCGCCCATTGCCAACACAAAACGACGATGTTCGATCACCAGAGCCCCCAATGGTTATTGAATTCACATACAACAGTCCGAATGTCGAGAGAGTACCTCCCGGGTGATCTTGAAGTGGCCGGAACGGCAAAATATTTGCCGGCCCACAAGCTTCCCTTAACCAAAGGCCTGGTTGTAGCCCACACGTTGCCCTCTGGCTCCACCGCCTGAGCTGCGGGAAAGTAGCCACATGCCGCGGGCGTCGACATCTTCGGTCACCGTTCGGCCGCCCCGGGACCCCAATTCCTGCTGGGTCGCCGCAAACTTGCAACAGCCGCCCGTTTGCCAAGGGCGGCCGGGTGGGTACACACGCCCGTGACTCACGCACAAGCAGTCGTCGAACCTCGGCTACCGGCGGCGCACGGGCCGTTGTCGGCGGCCGTCCGCCGTAGCCTCACCGGGTCCGCCCCGCACGACCAGATGACGCGCCTCGGTGCGTCAGCTCGCCACTCTGACCCGTATGGCCTGGATCTGCAGCTGGCGTTGTACATGTGCTACGAGCTGCACTACCGCGGCTTCGCCGACGTCGACCCGAACTGGGAATGGAATCCAGGTTTGTTGCATCTGCGCGCACAATTGGAGCGTTCGTTTTTGACCGGAGTATCTCGCGATGTAGGTCCGATCGAGCCCGGCCGCACCACCGGCGCCGAAATGGACGACCTCTCGATAGAGGTATCCGACGGGGATGGCCCGTCATATTGGTTGCGCGACAACGGAACCTGGCAGCAGATGCTCGAGTACTTCGTCCACCGTTCGCTGTACCACCTCAAAGAAGGCGACCCGCACGCGTTCGCCATCCCCCGGCTCACCGGACAGGCCAAGGCGTCGTTTGTGGCAGTCGAATTCGACGAGTACGGGGCGGGTCGCGGGGCGCGGATGCATCAGCGACTGTTCGCCGACCTGTTGACCGCCGCCGGACTCGATGCGAACTACCTGGCCTACCTCGACGTGGTTCCCGCCGAGGCTCTGGCCGCGGTCAACCTGATGTCGCTGTTCGGTTTACACCGAAAATTCCGCGGAGCCGCTGTCGGACATTTCGCCTCGACCGAGATCACCTCATCGCCAGGCTCACGCCGGTTGGTCGAGGCGTTGCAACGTCTGGGTGCACCGCCGGAATGTGTCACGTTCTACCGCGAACACGTCGAGGCCGACGCGGTGCACGAGCAGGTGGTGCGTCGAGACGTGGTGGGCACCCTGGTCGCGCAAGAGCCTCACTTGGAGTCCGACGTGGTATTCGGCATCCGGGCGCACGCCGCCGTCGAAGACCGGCTCGCCGATGTGATCATGGCGTCGTGGAAAGCCGGGACGACGTCGTTACGACGGCCGCTCAACTGAATTCGACTGCGCCGCTGGCCGACAACGCCGATGGCTGGTATCGCACATCGGGTAACCCTTGCTACGCCGGCAGGTGCAGATCGCGACCATGAAGCGATCGGATTCGACGATCTCACCGTTGGGCGCCTCGATGCTGACGGGTCCAGTTATCAGCACCGGCCCGTTGGGCACGATCTGCACCCGAACGGAGTCGGTCATGGTTTGTCCGCACGGATCACTACCAGTTCTTCGGTCCGGCAGCCAGGCCTGATCAGGCCGGTGACCTCCAGCCAGCGGGCGCGGGCAGACAACACCGGGCCGAAGGGAATAGTCCGTGCGGCAACAACTTCCGCATCTAGGCCGGTCGACCGCAACGATTCCAGCGATTTGTCGACACCGGACAATGTGGACTGCACCATCAGCAGCGTGCCACCGACGTCGAGCATCCCCGCCGCGGACTCGCACAACGGATCGAGCACCATCCGCCCGTCAATGCCCGCATTCCAGGCTCGAGCGGGACCGGCGGTGAGCGGGATGACGTCAGTATCGCCCGCCGGTGGAGTTGGCACGTAGGGCGGGTTCGACACGATGAGATCAAACGGCGCGTAATCCATTGCTCGCGACCATGATCCCTCCACAACGTCGATGCTGACGCCGACGTAGACGGCATTGCCTCGCGTACAGCTCACGGCCCGCGGACAGATGTCGAACGCGATCACGCTGGCCGCATCGGACTCGGCTGCCGCGATGGCAACGACCCCGCTGCCGGTGCACAGGTCCAGAACTCGCCGGCCACGAAACAGGCCGGTCTCACGTAGCGTATCGATCAATAATTGCGAGTCGTGTTGCGGCGGGTAAACACCCTCGATGTCCAGCGGCTTGCGCCCGTCAGAGTAAGCGGTAGTCACTTCGGCCTTTCACAGATGCTGATTGCCGTAGTGCTAACGGCGCCTTGTGATGTCAGATGCCCACAATCGACGGACTCGAAACAGAAGCAGCCAGCGCAGGGGGCGACCAGCAAAGGGTTCAGCCGCGCACCGAGGCTTGCTCGAGCTGGTGGATGAGCCTCGCGCAGAACGCCGGAAGATCGTCGGGTGAGCGGCTGGTGATCAGGTTGCCGTCCACGACAACTTCTTCGTCGACCACGTCTGCACCGGCATTTCGCAGATCGGTGCGGATACTCGGGTACGACGTCAGCGTGCGGCCCGCAACCACACCCGCCTCCACCAGGGTCCACGGCCCGTGACAAATGGCCGCGACCGGCTTGCCCGAGTTCACGAAGTCACGAACGAACGCGACCGCGTGATTGTCCAGGCGTAGCTTGTCCGGGTTCACGGTGCCGCCGGGCAATACCAGCGCATCGAATTCGTCCACCGATGCCTCCGAGACCACTTGATCGACGCGAATCGTTCCGGCCGGCTCCAAATCGTGGTCACGGGCTTGAATGTCACCGGTTTTCAGCGACAACAGTGCCACCTGCGCGCCGTTCTCGGCCAGGTGCGCGCGCGGTGTCTCGAATTCGACCTTCTCGACGCCGTCAGCCGCCAGGATCGCTATTTTTCTGCCTTGCAACGAGTTTGACATGTGTCCTGCCCTTCTACGCGGCCGACCGGAGCGCTGCCAGCAGCGGTTCCGCAGCCTCTTTCAGGAATTGCTGTTGGCTGTCGCCACCGACCTGGACCAGCGCGATGTCGGTGAATCCCGCTTCCCAGTAGGGACGAACGGCCTCGACGATGGCGTCGAGGTCGGGTCCGCACGGAATGGTCGCGGCGACATCCTCGGGCCGGACGTACTGCGTCGCTCCGGCGAAGCCGGCCGGAGTCGGCAGGTCGGCGTTGACTTTCCAGCCGCCGGCGAACCAGCGGAATTGGTCGTGTGCGCGCTCGACGGCGGCCTCGCGGTCGGGGTCCCAGCAGATCGGGATCTGGCCGACTACCCGTCCCCCACCGGCAATGCCCTGGCCCTGCCGCGCGTTGTGCCATTCGTGCACGAGGTCCCCGTCGGGTTCGACGGCCATCAGGTGGTCGGCCAGCAGGCCGAACGTGGCGATGGCCTTTTTGCCGCCCATGGCCACGCCGATGCCGACCGGGACGTCGGGCAGATCCCACAGCCGCGCGGAGTCCACCTGGTAATAGTCACCACGCCAGTCGACCAGATCACCGCCGAACAGGCTGCGGATAATGTCGATAGCCTCGCGCAGCATGTCTTGTCGCTGCGTGACGGCC
>NZ_JBYCLA010000195.1:0-4157 GCF_057473665.1 Mycobacterium sp. TH-M25 | reverse complement strand
CACCGCTGTGAGAGTTGGGGGCAGAGTGATCGTCAGCAGGTCGCGTGCCCCGCATTTACCTCGTTCGACTACTTCTTTGGGATACAGCCCGGTGGTGGTGTGCAGCAGCAGCATGATCCCGTCGGCAGGCAGCACGCGGTGCGCCATACTGAAAAACGCGTCGTAGCGCTCATGCCCAAAATGCTCGAAAGCGGGCGCTTTCGGACTGCGCGATCAATTGCCTGACATGAGTGGCCTGGTTGCGGCTCAGCGTGAGGCCACGACGTTGACGTCGTGTGCTTGCACCGCGCATCAGCCGAGCACGAGATCGGTCTTGGCGATCTGGACCTCTTCCAGCGTCATGCCGTCGCGTTCGAAAAAGGCGCGGCTATACGTCTGGGTCGGGTCAAGAAACAACCGGAAGAAGTCGTCGGACAGGTCGTAGTGCGCCTGCACGTCGTCGAAGTGCGGAGTTAAGTCGGCTGTTGGGGATTCGGGTGTTTGGACACCGTGACAGCCTAATCACCAGTCCCAGTATCGTTACCGCGATGAACCCCGTTTTCGTCGACGTCGACACCGGCATCGATGATGCCGTGGCGTTGGTATATCTGCTGGCCAGCGCTGACGCCGATCTCGTCGGCATCGCCTCGACCGGCGGAAATATTGAAGTCGAGCAGGTGTGCGCGAACAACCTCGGCTTGCTCGAATTGTGCCGGGCCGCGGCCATACCCGTGTGCAAAGGCGCCGACGAGCCACTGAGCGGCCAGTGGCCTGAGCACGCAAAATTCCACGGCCCCAAAGGTTTAGGCTATGCCGAGCTGCCCTCCACTGAACGCCGGATTGCCAGTTACGACGCCACGACGGCCTGGATAGCTGCGGCTCGAGCCAACGCGGGGAACCTGATCGGCCTCGTCACCGGGCCGCTGACCAACCTGGCTTTGGCACTGCGCGCCGAGCCGGCACTCCCGACGCTGCTGCGCCGACTGGTGATCATGGGCGGCGTGTTCGACGGCTCCGGCCAGGGTAACGTCGCGGCAGAATGGAACATCAGGGTGGACCCAGAGGCAGCGAGCGAGGTATTTGCGGCTTGGGCTGGGCAACAACAACTTCCGATCGTATGCGGCTTGGATCTGACCCGGCAGGTGGTAATGACGCCGGACATCCTCGCCAAGCTGGTGTCTACCGCAGGTCCGTCTCCGTTGATCCAGGTGATCGGGGACGCGCTGCGGTTCTACTTCGAGTCTCACCAGGCTCGCGACCTAGGTTACGTGGCATATATGCATGATCCGCTGGCCGCAGCGGTCGCGCTGGACCCGGACTTGGTGACGACCCGGGCCGCGACGGTGGAGGTCGAGCTGGCAGATCCGCGCGGCTTGACGGTCGCCGACTGGTCCTCGGATCGAAAGCCCAACGCCCTGATCGGCATTGGCGTAGACCCTGCGGCGTTTTTCGACCGGCTGATTGGGCGGGTCGGACCGTTCGCAGGTCGGGCACACCGAACGTAACAGCGATGCCATACGGCGGGCACCAAAAATTGGTGGTTTAGCCGCAATGTGAATGGGCACCTATTGCGACATGACCATACGCCGCATCGTTCTGTTTCTTGGTCCTGCGGTAGTGGCGGCATCAGGCCTGAGCACTTCGGTCCTTGCTACCTTCGCTTGGCCATCTGCGGCCGCCCAGCCATGCCACGACGTGGAGGTGGTGTTCGCGGGCAGTTGGCGCGAGCGGAGGTGAGGGGCCTAGGACGCGCTACGGACGCTTACTCGTAGCTGCCTTCTAGATACCACCGCCGCTGGCGGTAGCACAGCAGCAGCGCACGCTCGCTGCCCAGCAGTACCTGGGCGCGGGCGGTGCGACCCCCTTGACCGGCCGCCGACCGGTCCTGATCCCACCACCGCTCGTCGACCGGCCAAGGTCCGGCCCACCAGCACAGCGTGTCCTCCCGACCGCGGACGGTCAGTCGGGCAGGCTCAGCGGAGAACATCCCCCGACTGGTCACCCGTATCGGATTCCCCTGTGCATCAAGTAATTCCACTGGGTCGTCGAGCAGCACCGCCGGCGACGGCTTCCGAAGTTGGCCGGGCCACGGTTGACCCGGGTCGGCCTGCGGTGCCGGCTCGTCGCCCAGCGGGGTCAACGTGATGCGTTCGGCCGGCCCGCGACCGCCGGACAGTACAGGCACCCGCACCGCCTCCGGGCCGAGCAAGCCCTGCACCCGCACCAGCGCCCGTCGAGCCCGAAGTTTGTCCTGCTCCCCGAGACCACCCCATAACGGCAACTGCAGTGCCTCGGCGGCCACCGCCTGCAGCCGTAATAGCGTCAGCTCGGCGGTCCGGTGAGCAGACCTGAGCATTTCGGTTGCTCAACCAGCCATCCAGTTGCCAACGCACCCGGTCGGCGGTGGCATCCTCGGTCAACGGCTCGGCGCACCGCCATACCCGAGTCAACTCTTCGGCATTGGCGGTGACAGCGTGGATGGCCAGCCGGGTACAGCCCACTCCAGCGGCCCTCAGCGCCTGATGCAGTGCGCCGGCCAGTGAGCGCCCAGCGAAGGCCGCGGCATCAATCCGGTCGATCGGCGGATCGCAGAGCAACACGGCCTCAAGTTCCGGCGGCACCTCACGTCCGGAAGGCGGGCGTTCGGGTGCGCCGCGGGCGAACCGATGTGCGGCCGCCCCGTCGGCGCCGAACCTGGAGGCCACATCGGTAGCCGACAGTGCGGCGAACTACCCGATGGGGCGAATCCCCATCCGCCACAACAAATCCGCTAGTTCTCCTCGTCGGGGACCGGACAGACTCGGCTCGGCGGCAAGTTGTCGGATCGACAACAGCGACAAGAACCGCGCATCCTGTCCAGGCCCAATGACCCGGCCCGCACGCGCTGCGAAGACCGCGGTGGATAACTGGTCGGCGATCCCGACCTGACACTCAGAGCCGGCCGCGGCCACCGCATCAATCAGCCGCTCGGCAGCCTGCTGTTCGGACCCGAAATAGCGGGCCGCTCCGCGCACCGGCAACACCCGGGAACCGGAACCGGAAAAAGCCACCCGAAATCACCCGGCTCGCGCCCGGCCGCCCACCCGTCTGCCCGCACACACACCGCTGACCTGCAACCGCACCCCACTGATGCGCCCGAATCCGGGAGTGGGTGCGCCCTGGTTGCTCGCCGTGATCTCATAGCCGCAGACCCGGGCCTCCAACCGTGTCGGCGCCCCTTGCCAGTCGCCGTCGGTGACCAGCAAGGTGCAGCCTCTATGTCGGGCGCGGGCTAGCACTGCCCGCGCCCGGGGGTGCGGTACCCGTCGCCCGCCGAAACCTAGGACCACCAGGTCCATGCCGTCGACAAGCACCGCGACCACCTCCACCGGATCGGTCCCGGGATCCGGTATCACCGCGAGCCAGCTCAGGTCAGCCCCCATCTCCACAGCGGCCAGCAGTCCGACATCAGGCAGGCCGACGATAGCCGCGTCGCCCCCGGCGGCCGTCACCGCGGCAACCATGCCCAACAGCAGTGACCGAGCTCCCGACAGCACCGCCACCGTTCCCCGGCGTAACAGTGCCGGCCCCTCGGGTGCCAGCGCCTCAGCAAGCCACTGCGGGATGGCCAGCCGGGATTCCGGCTCCGGCAGCAAGTCAGCAGGGCGGGTGCCGACTTGCATGGACGCCCGGCGCAACGATTCGAGCTGCTCAGCGCGATTTCCATACCGCTGGTCGGGGGCGAAAGCCGCAATCATGACTAGCCTCCTACTAGCTTTCTCGAGACCACCTTATTCGAATATACGTTCGAGTAAACACGGGCCTCCGGCACCCGTCAAGCCATCGCCCGCCGGCTGGTCAACGAGGCCGGCGGGTGCTGAAACTCGGTTTACTATTGCCTACGGCAAGCGCGAGTTCGGGGACAAGAAACGCTCGGGGGTCTGGCCGCACCACACTGATTCAACGCGTGCCAGACGCTGATATGACCAAACTTGTCGATGCGCCCACGAAAGGACTCCTGATGAGCACGGGTATGGGTATACCGCTGCGCGCGGCTCGCATCATGCTGATCCTGGGACTGCTGCTGGCAATCCTGCCGGCGTGCGGTTCCTCAGGGCCACATCACAAGCTAATGATCGGTGTGTCCTACCCGACCGCAAACAGTCCGTTCTGGAATGCCTACACACGCTTTATCGACG